>DAOWHG010000002.1 GCA_030641535.1 Mycoplasmatota bacterium
CAGAAAAACTTGTAGCTAAAAAGGAAGTAACACCTGAAGTTAAGAAGGAAGTAAAACCTAAGGTGAAGAAACCTGTAGCTAAAAAGGAAGTAACACCTGAAGTTAAGAAGGATGTAAAACCTAAGGCAAAGAAACCTGTAACTAAAAAGGCAACAAAACCTGTAGCTAAAAAGGCAACAAAACCTGCAGTTAAAAAAGAAACAAAACCTGCAGTTAAGAAAGAAGTAAAAGAGAAAACTCCACAAAAGTAATGAGACAATGCATCTAGACTTAGATAAGTCTAGATGTTTTTTTATTGTATGTACAATTATGAGAAAATTGACATAATGTTAATAATTACATTTGTGATATAATTATATATATGAAAAGGATTTAGAATTAATTACTATTTACAGGAGGAAACTAATGAATGTAATTGAATTTAATAATTTAACTAAGTATTACGGTGATGTAAAAGGTTGTGAAAATGTAAACATTCAAATCAAAGAAGGAGAGATATTTGGATTCATTGGCCCTAATGGTGCTGGGAAAAGTACCACAATTAGGACTATGTTATCTCTTATTTATCCTACTAGTGGATCTGTAACAGTCTTTGGTAAAGATGCTATTGAATTTGGACATGAAGTTAGGAAGGATATCGGTTATTTACCTTCAGAGATTTTTTATTATGATAAGATGAAAGTTATTGATTTACTTAATTATTCAGCAAGTTTTTATGATCATGATTGTACAGAAAAAATTCATGAACTAGCTGAAATTATGGAACTTGATTTAACTAGAAAAATCCAAGACTTATCTTATGGTAATAAAAAGAAAGTAGGGATTGTGCAGGGGTTACTTCATTCACCTAAATTATTAATTTTAGATGAACCTACAAGTGGACTAGATCCTTTAATGCAACAAAAATTCTTTAATCTAATTTCTGAAGAAAATAAAAAAGGCGCTACAGTCTTCTTTAGTTCACATATTTTAAGTGAGGTTCAACAACTTTGTGATAGGGTAGCTATTATCAAAGATGGAGAAATTGTTAAAATTCAGGATGTTAAAGAACTTCAGACTGATAACTATAAAAAGTTTAAAATTACTGGATTGAGTTTGAATCATAGTAAATTTGGTATTGAAGGAGTTACACAACTTGTTGAGAGTGAAGAAGAAGTTACGTTCTTCTTTAAAGGAGATATTAATGAAATTGTTAAAATATTAAGCACTTTAAAACTCAAAGATGTAATCATTGAAGAACCAACTTTAGAAGAAATCTTCATGCATTATTACGAGTAGGTGATGATGATGAATATATATTTATTTGAATTAAAGATGTACAAGAAATCAATTATTATTTGGAGTATAGCTATTCCATTTTGGATATTTTTTTATATGGCTTTTTTTCCAATGATTGCTGCAGATAGCGTTGCATTTGAAATGATTATGGAAGATTACCCTGAGGAATTGTTGGCAATAATGGGTATGAACGCTGAATTACCTATGAGCTCTATATTGGGATACTTTGGATTAACATTTTCAATGACGCAAATTCCAATAGCTATTCAAGCTGCAAATTATGGATTTCATACTTTGAGTGTAGAGGAACGTGAATTAACCGCAGACTTTTTGTTAAGCAAACCAATTACTAGAAGTAAAATAATTATATCAAAGTTTTTTGCTGCTTTTACAAGTTTAACGATTGTTAATGTTTTTATATGGGGTATAAGTATTTTATCATTGTATTTATTTAAAGGAGAACAAACATTTGAATTGAGAAATGTATTAGTATTGTTATCTACAGTAGTGATTTTTCAATTATTCTTTCTAAGTGTTGGAATGTTCATTTCAGTATCATTAAGAAAAATAGGAAGTGTTTTAAGTTTTTCAATGGGACTTGGATTGGGGTTATACATATTGAACTCTCTTAGATCATTATTTAGTTCTGATATTTTTGGATATATATCACCATATACACATTTTAATCCAGCATATATTCTAATTGAAGGTAATTATCACAAGGTTTTCACTATAATATCTTTATTAATTATAATTGTTTCACTTTCGATGAGTTATTTCTTGTACCTTAGAAGAAATATCCCTTCATTATAGGAGGCATAATATGAATATTATTAAAAGAGAGTTACGATCTAATCTTAAGGCACTTATTATTTGGATGTGTTCTATATCTCTTGTCATTTTTGCAGCAAGCGCTGAGTTTGGTGCATTTCGTGATAATCCCGAAATTATGGAGGCAATGGAAGGTTTTGAGGTAATGTTTCAAGCTTTAGGAGGTTCAGTTACTAACATGTCTACTCCAGAAGGATTCTTAAGTTTGATGTCAATTTACTTGTATTTACCTCTGTCAATTTATGGTGCATTACTAGGTAGTTCGATTATTTCAAAAGAGGAAAGAGATAGAACTGCGGAATATTTGTTTACCTTACCAATTAAGAGAAGTCAGGTTCTAAAAAGAAAGATTATAGCAGCTTTGATTTACCAAACATTTTTTGTGTTTTATATTCTTCTAGCTTGTACTGTGTTTTTTTCAAGATATGGGTTAGATAGTAATTTCTATTCCTTTATTAGATATATGTTTGTAGGATTAACATTTATATCATATATCTTTATGTTTATTGGAATGATGTTATCCTCAATCTTAAAACAATACAAGAAATCAGGTTCAATTACTTTAGCAATACTTATTGGAACATATATGTTGAATATGTTAGTTGGAATAGTTGAAGAATTGGAATTCCTAAAGTATGTTATACCATTCCAATACTTTGAAGTTAATGAAATGTTGAGCGGAAATATCGAAGTTATATTCGTTTTATTGTCATTATTAATTATTGGTTCTTGTGTAGGTGCTGTGTTTCACTTTTATAGAAAAAGAGATTTATACATCTAAAAATTTTAATATTATTACTAAGCATTAAATTTAGCGATAAATTTAATGCTTTTTGTATGTATCTAAATTTGTTGAAAAGTGGTAAAATATAATGGACTCAAAAAAACTATAATTAACTATATGTATTGGGAGTGACATCATGAAATTAAAACATAAAGATATTAGAAATATAATGTTGTTGAGTTTAGGGATTCTACTTGCTGTTAGATTAATCTTCTTTTTGAAGGATGGTACTAGTGATTTAGTAGAATCTATTTTGATTTGGATTATTTTTGTTGAATCCATTTGTTTTTTAGGTGTAATAATTTATCCTGTGAAAGATAACTTAAAAGAGATTTTTGCTAAATATCAGGATAAAATATACATTGCAATTATGATCTTTTTACTTGAGATAGGATTATTGATTGAAAACAATTTATCCTTAAACTATGTTTATTTATTCTCGTTATTATTAATGATATTATTATTATCTCTTTTATCACTTATTTTACCTAAAGTTGTAAGTAAAACATTTGATATTGTTCTAATAGTTTTTTACGGATTTTATGTATTTGCTCAAGATTATTACCATCGAATATTTTCTGATTTCTTTAGTTTTAAAGAAACTGGTACTATAAATGAAGGAATTGAGTTTGCTAAGGGGATGTACGAATTTAGTTTCTTACATGTTTATATTGTAGTGATTACTCTTACTACTTTAGTTTTATATATTATTCTTAGAAGAACTTCGCATTTAGATTTCAATATGAAGTCTTTAAAAAAAGTTTACTTATTACCTATATTTATATTTTTCTTAGTTAATGTTAATGCTCAATATCCTGTGAAGTCTGCTAGACTTCATTTGAGTGATCATTATCTATATTATTCTACTTATTCAAAAGATCGGTTTGTATCGAAATTTGGAACTTTAAACTTATTAGTAAAAGATGGATTATCATCACTTACTCCCTCTTTTACAACAAAAAGAGATATAGAGTATATTGAAGATTATTTCGACAACAATGTTAAGGTTCATACTGATAATGAATATTCTAATATGTTTGAAGGTAAGAATTTAATATTTATTGTTGGAGAGAGTTTTGATAGTATAGTTGTTAGTGAAGAACTTACTCCAAATATATATAAACTAAAAAGTGAAGGATTAGATTTTCAAAATCACTTCATTCCAGTATTTCCTAGAACTACATGTGATACTGAAGTTATATTTAATACATCTATTATTCCGTCTATCCAAGATGGGCCAACTTGTTATATTTATAATGAAAACACATATAGCCATTCGCTTGCGGAATTATTCAACGATGAACAGTATGCAACTAATGCCTTTCACAATAATTACAAGGAGTTTTATACAAGGCATTTAGTTTATGAAGGGTTTGGTTATGATAATTTTTACGGAATGCACGAATTAGATTTGAGTGCAGAAGATATAAGATATGATTCTGTATTTTTAGAAAAGAGTTTAGATTATTCAATTCCTGAAAATGAATTATTTTATAGTTTCATGTTAACTCTATCTGGACATTCACCTTATGAGATGTCAAACATAGCTGTTAATGAACATTATGATTTGGTGCATGAGTATTATGGAGATAGTGCACCAGAATCTATTAAGATGTTTATTGCATCACAAATAGAAACAGACATAATGATAGGGAAAATATTTGAGGATTTAGAAGATAAAGGAATGCTTGAGGACACGGTAATAATTCTTACTAATGATCATTATCCATATGCTTTAGATCATGATGATTATGAGGACTATAAGAATATAGATGAAGAATTTATGAAGAACCAAGGAGTTATGTATATTTGGGCTGATGGAATTGAACATGAAGAGATAACTAAATTAACAAGTTCATTTGATTTCTTGCCAACAATTATTAACATGTTTGGTCTAGAAGGAGACTATTCAAATTACGTTGGAAACGATATGTTTTCAAATGATTATAATCCAATTGTATATTTTAAAGATTTTTCAGTTTATGATGGGACAAATCATTATTACTTATCTGGTTCCAGTGAGCCATATAACGAAAATATAATATCTATTGCTAGTGAGTATTATGAACTATGTAGAAAATTATTAAAAGTAGATTATTTTAAGGATAAATAAATTCAATAAAATAAAAATACCTGAGTATTCTCACAGGTATTTTTATTTGTAACCGCTATCACTGTAAAGGTTACTTTTATTTTTAATATTATATGATATGATATTACTATGGATTAGGAGTTGTTAACAATGGAAAAACTTAAAGGAAACGTGTTATATGGACAATCGGGTGGTCCAACAAGTGTAATAAATGCTTCAGCATATGGAGTTATTAAAGAATCGTTAAAACATCAAGATATTATTGGTGAAGTACTGATGATGAAACATGGAATAAAAGGAGCTTTAA
>DAOWHG010000054.1 GCA_030641535.1 Mycoplasmatota bacterium
ACATCACCAATTTTTAATGTTCCATTAGCAACAAGCAAAGTTGCTACTGGTCCTTTTCCTTTATCTAATTTTGATTCAATTACATGTCCAAGTGCTAATCTATTAGGATTTGCAGTATATTCATTGACTTCAGCTGTTAATTGAATCATTTCAAGTAAATTATCAACTCCATCACCTTTTAAGGCAGAAACTTCACAGAAAATTGTTTCTCCTCCCCATTCTTCAGGGACAAGTTCAAATTTCATTAACTCTTGTTTTACTCTTTCAGGGTTTGCTCCAGCCATATCCATTTTGTTAATAGCTACTATAATTGGAACATTAGCAGCTTTTGCATGATCAATTGCTTCTCTAGTTTGAGGCATAACACCATCATCTGCAGCAACAACTAAAATTGTAATATCAGTTACTTTTGCACCACGAGCACGCATTTCAGTAAATGCAGCATGTCCGGGCGTATCAATAAAAGTAATTAATTTACCATTTTTTAATACTTGATATGCACCAATATGTTGTGTGATTCCTCCAGCTTCTCCCTCAGTAACACGAGTATTTCTAATAGTATCTAGAAGCGTTGTTTTACCGTGATCAACGTGTCCCATGATTGTAACTACAGGAGGTCTTTCAATTAAATCGGATTCGTCATCAGTAATACTAATTTCTTCAAATCTCGTTAAATCTGTACTTGCTTTGTCTTCTAATGTATATCCGAAATCTAAAGCAATTACTTCTATTGTTTCACGATCAACACTTTGAGTTTGAGCTGCCATAATCCCGAGAGCCATTAATTTCTTAATAACCTCAGCAGAACTAACACCTAGTCCTTCTGCGACATCAGCAACTGTCATATCAGTTACAAAGTATAAAATACCATCTTCATTTTTCTCTTTTTGCACTTGCGGAACATTTGTTTTTCTTGTATCTACTTTTTTAGTTTTTTTGATGTTTTTCTTTGCCATCAAAAATCACCTCTTTCTTTAGGATTCTAAGTATTCAATAAACTTATTAATAAATCCCTTATCTGAAACTAATATTACTTTGCGGTTTTGCTTACCAATAGCATTTGATAACTCTTCAGTAGTTAGTAAATCAATTGTTAATACGTTGTAATATTTAGTTTTCTTTATAATTTTATTTTTTATGTTTTCACCAGCATCACTTGCTAAAAACACTAGTGCATTTTCACTTTTTGGAAGTGTATTTAATACAAATTCTTCACCTAATGTAACTTTTCTAGCACGTTGTGCTAATCCTAATAAATTTAATATCTTTTGTTTATTCATTTTCGAATAGACTTAGTAACTCTTTATAAATCGATTCTGGAATAGTTACTTCTAAATGACGATCTAGTTTTTTTGTCTTTTGTGCTTTCAAAATGACAGCTTCGCTTCTTTTTAAGTAAGCACCTCGTCCATTTGATTTTCCAGATAAATCGACTGTTACAATACCTTCTTTATTCTTAACAACTCTAATCAATTCTTTTTTAGGAAGTTTTTCATTAGTAACAATACATTTTCTTAAAGGAATTTTATGCTTTTTCACTATCTAACCTACGATATCTAATTCCTTCTTCTTTTGCTTGTGTGATTGATTTAATTTCGATCTTCCATCCACTTGATTGAGCAGCAAGTTTTGCGTTTTGTCCTCTAACTCCTATTGCAGCTGTTAAATCTTTGTCTTTAACAATTACAAGAGCTTGCTTTTTCTTTTTATCAGGATTAATAGCAATTATTTTTGCTGGTTCTAAAGCACTAGTTATTAATTCAACAGGTTTAGAAGACCATCTGTAAATATCAATTCTCTCACCTTGAAGAGCTTCTAATACTTCTAATATTCTAGAACCTTTGTATCCAACAACTGCACCTACAGGATCAACATTTTCATCATGTGAGTAAACAGCTACTTTTGATCTATCTCCTGGGTCTCTTGCGATTCCCATAATTTCAACAGTTCCATCACTAATCTCAGGACAAACTTGTTCTATAAGTCTCTTAACTAAGTTCTTATCAGTTCTTGAAACAAATACTTTTGGTCCCTTTGTAGTCATTTCTACTTTTGTTATATACACTTTTAAACGAGCGCTAATTGAAGCATCATCGCTTTTTAGTAATTCTTTTCTTGGTAAACTTGTTTCTAGATTTTGTCCTAAATCAAGTGTTACAAAGTCTTTGTTAATCGAAACAATTTCAGTAGTAATCATTTCATTTTCTTTTTCTTTAAAAATATCATAAGCTTTTTCTCTTTCAAGTTGTTTTAACCCTTGAGTTAAGATTTGCTTAGCTGATGAAGCAGCAATTCTACCAAAATCTTTGATTTTCTCTTTAAAAGTTATAACATCGCCAATTTTTGCGCTTTTTCTTTTCTTTTTTGCTTCAGCTAACGATATTTCTCCAGGATTTAAAGCTTCTTCTTCTACAACTAAATAATCAGCTGACAACATGATTTCATTCTTCTCTTCATTGAAATCAATACGTGCATTCTCAGAAGTATTATGAACCTTTTTATATGCGTTAAGTATACCTCTACCCATAATTTCTAATATTTTTTCTTTTTCTAATCCCTTTTCTAAAGCAATTAAATCTAATGCTTTGAAGAAATCTTTACTAATCATTTTTTGTTCCTCCTAAAAGATGATTGTTAGTCTTATGTAAGACACATCCATATAATTTATTTTTATTTTTTTATTTTTATGTGTAATTTCAATAACATTATCTTTGAAAGATAATAATTTACCCTCTAAGTTTTGTTCAATAGTTTCAATATAGACAGTCTTTCCAACAGCTCTCGTTATTTCTTCACTATTTCTAAGTTCTCTTTCAGCTCCTGATGAGGAAACTTCTAAATTGTATGCTTCTTCAAAAGGATCTAATATATCAAGTTCATCACTTAGTACACGAGACACTTTTACACAATCATCGATATCGATATATGAGTTATTTTCGATATAAACTTTCAATACATAATCCCCGTTTTCCTCTTCATAAATAGCATCATATAAGTAATATCCCAAATCTTCAATAATCTTTTTAAATCTTGTTTTTAGTTTCTCCATATAACCACTCTCCTTTTTAGCAAAAAAAAGGGTGGGTTTGACCCACTCTCTAACTCATATGCATTTGTATTTTATCACATTAAATTCTAAAAATCAAGCTTCTTAATTATTATTTAGGTAATGCATTATTATACTTCCAGCTACTCCAACATTCAAGCTATCAACGTCTGTAGTTTTAATCGTTATATTCTTATTTGTTTTCTTTAATATTTCTTTTGAAACGCCTTGTCCTTCATTTCCTAAAATCAAAGTAATTTTCTCACTCTTATTTATATCCTCTAGTAAATCACCATTTAAAGAGGTTCCATAAACTATATATTCAGAGTGTTCTTCAATAAAATCTAAGGCACTCATTTCGATTATGTCTAAATGAAACATTGCTCCTTGAGTACTCCTAATAACCTTATCGTTATATAAATCAACGGTATTATCTAAAATAACAGTTTTAAAATCAAAGGCAAGAGCACTCCTTAAAAGCGTTCCTAAATTACCTGGGTCTTGAATTCCTTCAAGAATTAAAACTTTATTTGATATCTCTTCTTTTTTCATTTTATGGCAAACACAAAGAACCTTTTGAGGTGCTTTAGTTTTCGCTAATTTAGCTAGTACCTGGTTAGTTACATAGTGAACATTGTTACCTTTTATTGTTTTATCTGTAGTAAAAATATATTTAATAACATTGAATTTAGAAGCTTCTTCATATAAATGATACCCCTCAACAATAAACATATCAAACATATCTCGATACTTCTTTTGATGTAATTTAACTGTGTCTTTTACTAACGAATTATTAACACTAGTGATTTCCATAAAATCACCTCCATAATCATTATATCATAAAAATAGAGAGTCAAATTAATGACTCTCATTTTTTATTCAGTTGTTCCGTCCCATCCTTCAATACCGTCTTCAAGATTGTAAACTTCAAATCCTTCTTCAGCGAATATATTCGATGCATCAACACTTCTATTACCACTATTACACATAATTACTACAGGGATAGATTTATCTAATCCATCAAGTAGTGAATGATTGTTATCTAATATGTAATAATCAATATTTGTATTAAACCCTGGAATCTTTTCGTTATAAAACTCTTCGCTAGTTCTTACATCAATAAATTGATAGTCATCATAATTATCTAACATCTCAACTAATTCTTCATTTGATATATCAGTAAAATCTTTTGAACAAGCAGATAACGTAAGTACTAAAGTTAAAGCAATAAGTAACATAATTATTTTTTTCATCATATTAACACCTCTAAATTATTATAATTAATTAATAGTTTGAATGCAAACGATATAATTTAATTTTATTTCGTTAACTCTAAGAATAGTTCAATATCTTCTTTAATAACTTCTAAAGATGTTCTCCAGAAATCTTGTTTTGTTATATCAATATCCGCTAATCTTGCGATATCTTCAGCTGACATTTTTCCTGTTGCTTTTAATAAGTTATCATATTTTTTTGTAAACTGTTGTCCTTCTTTTTGATAAATTCCATAAAGTCCCTTAGCAAATAATAATCCAAAAGCGTAAGGCCAATTATAGAAACTTAGTCCACCAATATAATAATGAGGTTTCCAAAGCCACATGTATGGATGCAAGAATTCAGGATCTAGCCCGTCTCCATACGCTTCTTTTTGAGCATCAAGCATTAAATTCTTTAATGTGTTCTCATCTAAGAAGTTTGTTTTCTGGTTATCAAAGACACTAGCTTCAAAAATAAATCTAGATAATATATCAACTACAACTCCAGTATATCCTTGTAAACTTGATTCTAATAAATAGATTTTTTCCTCTTTTACAGCGTCTTTAAGCGCAGCTTTTAATACTATTGTTTCACAGAATGTTGAAGCTGTTTCAGCTACAGGCATTGTGTAATTAGCGTTTAATATTGATTCACTAAAAATATTATCACCATGATATGCATGTCCAAGTTCATGAGCAAGAGTGATTACATCCCCAAACATACCGTTGAAGTTAGTTAAAACTCTTGATTCTTTTATAGGATGCAAGTTAGCACAAAATGCGCCCCCAACTTTTCCTTTATAAGGTAAATAATCAATCCAATTTTCATCAAATGCTCTTTTTGCAAGGTTTTCAAGATTAGGGCTAAATCTACCTGTTGGTTGGGAGGTGATGTGATGACGTCGCAGGTATCCGCTTTGCCATCCAAACCAAAAA
>DAOWHG010000015.1 GCA_030641535.1 Mycoplasmatota bacterium
AAAACAATATCATACATTGCTTCACCTCTTTTTAAAGAAATTAGTCTACATCAATTAAGTTATATTCTTTGATCATGTATTTCTCTATTATTTTTTCTAATAAATCTTTTCTAATTGTTACAAAAATATCTAATCCTGAATCAAGCATCTCTGTAAAAATATTATGAAAACATAGATTTTCTAATTCTAAAAGTCCAACTTCGTCTAAAAACAACGGAGATACTTTATTAGTAATCAGTTCTCTTATTGTGTCTTCAATATAATCTACAATTTTTGCTTTGAATAAGTAAGGTCCTATTTGACAACAAGCTTCTTCTTTATCCTCGCTGTAGATATCTCTTATAACTAATCTTCTTCTTTCGTTAGTAGCTAAACGTAATACATCATAACTATGAACAAGGTGTCCGTTCATGTTTTTGAGTGAGACAAATCCATCTCCCTTGTTTAGCGAATTATAAATCTCAGTAATCTTTGTTGTCTTACTGGAATTAATCCTCCCAGTAACGATATTTAGCATTTTTAATACTCTCTCTCATATGATTTTGTCCTTTTTTGTCATATCCAATTGCAAGTATTTCTGCGGCAATTGAAATAGCAATTTCTTCAGGACTTCCTCCACCAGTATCAAGACCAATTGGAGAATAGAAATTTTTGAGATTGATATCTTCACCAAACTGAGCATATGTTGTTTTTAAGTAGTCCATTAATTTTTCTGGAGAACAAAGCATACCCATATATTTTGGATTTATATTCAGTTCAATTACTTTATTAATAACGTTATAATCATGTTCATGTGAAGGTGTACAAACAACAATCATGCTGTCTTCTTTAATACCATCTTCAACAATAAAATCTACAAATGATTTATGAACTTTCAGATTAGCTCCAGTAAATGCATCATAAACAGGCTTTCTCTCGTCAATTACTGTAATATGATAATTCATCTTATTAAGAACATTTGTTAGTGCTTGTCCAACATGACCTGCCCCAAAAATGTATATATTATTCTTAACTCCAATAAATTCATAAAACAAAGTAACAAGTCCACCACAGACCATTGTTAGGGTTTCGGCACCTTCAACCATTTTTCCACCATTGAGTGAATATTTCTCCATAAGACTTTCTCTTTTCTTAAGAAGCATCTTACAGTTTTCTCTTGCTACATATTCAATTTGTCCCCCACCAACAGTACCAAATGCTTCACCAGTTTCACTGACAACCATTTTTTTACCTACTTCGACAGGTCCATCACCCTTCTTTTCCACTACTGTAACCAAAATACACGATTCTCCATTATTCTTGAATCGCATCATTGCATCAAAAACTTTGCTCATTGTATCACAACTTTCTATGTAAATATTTTTAAGTAATGACTAGCCAACTCACAAAGCTATGTGAGTTGGCTAGAATAATTTTTATAATAAATATGTAGCCACTGTAGCAACAATTAATAAGCTTGCAGCTAAGACAGGTTTTGCATCTAATTTAAAGTTAAATTTGTATTTTAAAGATTGATCAAGATAGATTAATCCTGTAGTCATAAGTCCACTTATAACTCCCATTATAATTACAAATTCTAACACTTCTACAAAACTTGAAATCATGTAAGCTACAAATCCAGTAAATGCCCATTGAGCTGCCATATAAGTAATATATCCAACTCTCCATCCAATACTTGCAATTTGTGCAGCAGCAATTTTGTTAGTTACTTTTTCAGAAGTAAATAAGAATACAACAACAAATACTAATAAACTTTCTAATACTATTGAAACCATTGGGTTAATTGTTTTGAATACTGTGTATGAAGGCAACAGTAAATCAACTGATTTAATTGTTGCTGCAACTAAACCAATATATAGTAATGCTTTCTTAGAATTAGTTTTGTTATAAGCTCTTAGTAAAATAACTGAAGCGATCGGGAACATAATTGTTCCAGCAATTAATGTAGGGATCCAGTGTAATGCATATCCAAGTGTAGCTTCTAAAAATCCCCATAATGCTCCATAAAATATAATTTGAGTAAATAATTTAATTTTCTTATTTTCCATCATTATTTTTCTCCTTTTTCTTTCTCTTTTATCGCCATAAGTATTTTTTCAGGAGTAATTGGTAATGTTGTAATTCTTACTCCTACTGCATTATATACAGCATTAGCTAATGCAGCTGGAGGTGTATCGATACCGATTTCCCCAACACTTTTTGCTCCATAAGGACCTGATTCTTCATAACTATCAGCAAACTCTGTTGTAAGATTATTAATTTCACGACGAGTCGGTATACGATAATTCATCATATCGTTAGTAACTAATTTACCTTTTTTTGTATACAGTACTTCTTCATACATTGCCATTCCGATTCCTTGAACAATTCCACCTTCTACTTGCCCTTTGGCAAGCATTGGGTTAATTGTAGTTCCACAATCAACAATGCTGACATAATCAATAATATCTACTTCACCAGTTTCTTTGTCTACATCAATTTCGACAAATCCAGCCATAAATGGTGGAGGTGATTTAGTTCCGTAATAACTGCTTGTTATTTGAAGTTGTTTTTGATCTTCATTGTAGAATAAACGATTGGATAAATCTTTAAGAGTAATTTCTTTATCTTTTGATTTTAAGACAACTCCATCATATTCAACATCTTCAGGATTAACTTCAAATACTTTTGCAGCTTCATCAATAATCATTTGACGCATTTCTTTCCCTGCTTTTAAAACCGCATTCCCTGATACATAAGTTGTCGATGATGCGTAAGCACCAGTATCATAAGGAGTAAGGTCAGTATCTGATGAATATACGATTACTTTATCCAGTGTAGTACCCAGTGCTTCGGCAGCTATTTGAGCTAAGATAGTATCACTACCTTGTCCAATATCTGTTGCACCAATCATTAAGTTATAGAATCCATCATCATTAAGTTTGATAGTAGCCGCTGCCATATCGATATAAGGTATACCTGAACCTTGCATCGCAATTGCCATACCGACACCTTTGACTTTAGAATTACCTAATTCTTTTCTTGGGTATTTTTCTTTCCATTTAACTAATTCAGATCCTCTTTTTACGCAATAGTCAAGTTTACATGATTCCATAAACATTTCGATACCTTCAGTACCTTCACCCATAATCTTAAATATCGGTGATGTTTCAGTTTCTTTAATCATGTTTTTTTGTCTAAATTCAACAGGATCTATTTTCAATTTATGACAAAGCATATCTATAGATGATTCAAGAGCAAAGTTTCCTTGAATAGCTCCATATCCTCTATAAGCTCCGGCCGGTGTGTGGTTTGTATAAACAACATTTCCATGGAATCTTACAGAATCTACTTTGTTATATAGTGGGAATACTTTTGCTGCAGCTACCATGAACACAGTTAATGCATGTTCACCATATGCTCCAGTATCAGAAACTACCCAACAGTCAATTGCTTTTAAAACTCCATCTTTTGTAGATCCAAGTTTTATATCAAAGCGCATTGGATGTCTTGAATAACTAGACTCAAATACTTCTTTTCTGGTATACATCATTTTTGATGGTTTACCAGTTTTTAAAGTTACAGTAGCAACAAACATTTCACCATGAATTGCTTGTTTTCCTCCAAATCCTCCACCAACACGTGGTTTAATAACACGTATTTTACTAAGAGGATAATCTAATGCTTGACTAATTATTCTTCTTACGTGAATTGGTGTTTGAGTTGAAGAATAAATTACTAAACGTCCTTGATAATCTACACGAGCATTAACATTGTGAGGTTCAAGCATAACATGTGCTTGTGCTTGAGTATAAAAGCTTTCTTCAATTATCACTTCTGATTCTTCAAGTGATTTTGTTACATCCCCAACATGCATATGATATGATGCAGCTAAGTTTTTCTTAGGATCAAATCCAATTGGGAACATATCATGAATTTCTGGTTCAGTATGAACGAGAATTTCATTTTCAAACGCAGTTTCAAAATCAAGAACTGGTTCTAATACTTCATATTCAATTTCAATCAGTTTTAAAGCTTTTTCAGCAGTTTTCACATCAATTGCTGCAACTGCTGCTGCTTCATCACCAATATATCTAACATAATTATCTAAAACAAATTTGTCATGAGGAGAAGGTTCAGGATAACCTTGACCTGCTCTTGTAAATGGTCTTCTATCAAAATCTTTATAAGTCAAAACTAATTCTACTCCATCCAAAGCTTCAGCTTTTGCTGTATCAATCTTAACGATTTTCGCATATGGATGAGGACTTCTTAATACTTTTACGATTAATGATTTTGGTTCAGATAAATCATCTGTATAAGCTTTTTTACCCATCATTAATCCTTTTCCATCAATTGAAGGAAGTGCGTGATTTACAACTTTCATTCGTCATCCTCCAAACATAATTTAATAGCTCTATGTTGAGCTTCATATCCAGTACAACGGCACAAATTACCAACTAGATATTCTTTGATATCTTTGTTTGTAGGTTTAACAATTTCATCTTTCATAGCATGAACTGTTAATGCTAAAGAAGAATTACAATATCCACATTGATCAGCTCCTTGATGACCAAAATGTTCACTTAATTTTTTAGCTTCGTCTTGATAACCCTCAATAGTAGTTATTTTATGTCCATCTGCTTTTACACTAAGAAGTGTACATGATTGAACAGCTTTACCATCCATTAAAACAGTACAAACACCACAACTTGAATTATCACACCCTCTTTTGATACTATAAAAATTATCTTCTCTTAGAGTATCTAATAAATACTCATCAGGTGCTACATCATATACTTTTTTCTGTCCGTTAACTTCAATATATATTTTCATTATTTAGTCACCTCTTTTAATCCACGTCTAATGTAAACTTTAGCTAATTCAATTCGATATTCTTTCGATGCTTTACTATTAGTACTAAATTTCAATTCATTAATTGCAATATTTGCAGTTTCTTCAATTACTTCATCAGTAACTGTCTCTTGATTATTTACATAATCCATTGCTTTAACTGCAAATGCTGCAAGACTTGGACGAGCTCCTACAACTATTTTTAAATGTCCTAATGTATTTGTAACACCAACATTTACTACAGCAAAATCAAGTCCTGTTTTCTTCATTTTGTAGTAATATCCTAAAACCTCTTCTTTCTGAATAATAATTTTTAATAAAATATCTTTTTCCTTTGTTCTCAGTTTTAAGAAATCTTCTAAAGACATTCTTCCTGCTTTGTACAATACTACTTCGGTATTTACTGCTAATAATGGTGTTATGAAATCTGAAAAAGAGTATTTACCAACTACACTTCCTCCAACAGTAACTAAGTTTCTTAAAGCTACCCCCATTATTCCACTAATTCCTTTGTTTACAATACCACTAAAAAGGTTAGATAGTGCTTCATTTTTTTCTACTTCTCTTAAAGTAACATAAGCATCAATCTCAATACTATTTTCTGTTTCTTTGATTTGATTTAATCCTACGTATTCCAAATCAATCGCTGTGTTTACAGTCTTCGAAGATAACCTAAGCCATGCTCCACCACCAATTATTAAATTAGAGGGATCTTCTTGTAATTTTTTATAAGCTTCTTCAACTGTTTTTGCCTTAAAATAATTAACTATCTCCATTATCTATCATTCCTTTCATTTTTCCTTTTATCATTAAATAATCTTCTAACGTATCAACATCAATTAAAATCCCCTCATCAGATGTTTCTACATAATTTACAACATGTCTATCTCTAAACAATTTAAGATTTGAATCTATTGGTTCATTAAGCAAAGGCTTAATTAATTCCTTTTCAATCAATATTGGATGTCCTTTTCGGCCTTTAATAATAGGCACCCTGATAACTCCACCTGCATCAAGCAATTGTTTATATGTTTCTTTTTTAATTAACGGGTAATCTCCTGGTGTTAAAAAAAAATCACTATTTAATTCCTTCACTCCAGATACAACTGAACTAAACATCCCTAAATCATAATTTTCATTTCGTTTGACAATAACATTTTCGTATTTGCTTACTACTTTTACAATTTCATCATGATAATGTCCTGTCACGACTACTATTTTAGTACAGTAGTCTTTCATAGCCTCAATAACATTACAAATAATCGGTAAATCTTTGTAGATTAATGTCATTTTATTAGTCTTAATTCGACTAGAGTATCCTCCAGCTAAAATTATACCATCTACCATTTTTCACCTCTTTCAAAATAGCGCTTACAAATTTTGATAAAAAAATATTAGTTTTTATTAATTCTTTAGCTATTTATTTCCGACAATTTCAAGCGCTTATAATGTCTTTAACACTCTAAAGTGTATATATATATAAATATATTATAAGTATTATATCATATATAGGGCTTTTTTTCCATATATTTAGAGAAACATAACACATTAGTTTGTATGTTAAATACCCCTAAAAAAAAGACGGAAAATTCAATTTTCCATCTTACTCTCTATTTATGAAATATTTCAATCTCTTTCTCACATTTTGCAGCTAAATTAGTTAACTCTTTTCCATCTAATCTGAATTTAATCCATTCTTTCATAGGAGAAGCTTTCATTTTTTCGTATATAGCTATAGAAGGTTTATTCCATCTTAAGCAAGACCATTCAAAACGAATACATTCTTTAACTAGAGCAGTTTTAGCTAGGTAAGCTAACACTTGTTTTCCGTACCCTCTTCCACGCATTCCATTTTCAATAAATAAATCTTCTAAATATAAAACTGATTTCCCAATAAAAGTTGAAAAAGAATAGAAGTAAATTGCAAATCCAATTTCTCTTCCTTCAGCTTCTAAAAACAAAACTCTTGCATAACCTTTATCAAAGATATTTGTCTCAATATCTTTAATAGTTAAAGTAACAAGTTTCGACATCTTTTCATACTTCGCAAATGCTTTAACGAAGTTTAATATTTTATCTGCCTCATCTCTTCTTGCAAGTCTAATATTTAACTCTTCATTCATAATCTCTCTCTCTCCTTTTCACATTCAGTATTTTGATTATTTGTATCATCAAAGCTAGTTTTTATAGTTATACTTATATAAATATATTACCACAAATTTTCATTTTTTCAAATTACAATGATTATAAAAAATTGATAATCTAAAAAAAAATATAAAATCTCTTTTCAATAAAAAATAGTATGTTATAATATGATTGCTTGAAAGCGTTTTTGCAATATAAAAATAAGGAGATTTGCCATGTTTAAAACAATTAGTGAAATGATTAAGTATTGTAAAGAATTTAATGTTGAAGTTATTGATTTTAAAGTTGTAGACTTAAAAGGAAGATGGCATCGTCTTTCAATTACTAGACAAAAATTATCAGAAGATATAATGGAAAAAGGTATTGGGTTTGATGGCTCTAGTTATGGGTTTTTAACTGTAGAGAATTCAGATATGGTTATGATACCTGATTTAAGTTCGTGTTATATAGATTATCATAAAGAACATTCTACTTTAGTTAGTATCGCTAATATTTACATTATCGATGGACTAACATTAAGAAGATTTGAAGATGATCCTCGTTACATTGCTGAAAAAGCAGAAAACTTCATGATTGAAAGCGATATTGCTGATACATGTTTGCTCGGACCTGAATTTGAATTTTTCGTGTTGGATCATGTCTCATTTAAAAATACAAATCAACACATGGAAGTAAAGCTTAATTCTGAACAAGCCAACTGGAATATGGGTGATGATTCAAAACAGAATA
>DAOWHG010000044.1 GCA_030641535.1 Mycoplasmatota bacterium
GATATAATTCATCAGGTATTTGTTTAAACGCTTGTCTT
Source organism: Mycoplasmatota bacterium (assembly GCA_030641535.1). GTDB lineage: Bacteria > Bacillota_I > Bacilli_A > Izemoplasmatales > Izemoplasmataceae > JAFGXW01. The sequence goes on from DAOWHG010000044.1 coordinate 39, forward strand.
AAGAAGAATATATAGAATATACTTGTCATGAATGGCAAGGTTAAAGCTAGTAAGGCTTGCACAAATGTCTGACCGAATGGACTATACCATCCTAATCGTGAAACTGTTATATAGTTAGTAATTACAAACATTTCTCCAGGAATCATCATTGTAGAGATTAAAATCATAAAGACTATATCTCTACCTTTGAAGTTCAATCTAGAAAATGCAAATGCAGCAAATATTGTTGTAAATATTGTCCCTACAGTTGATATAGTTGCTACTATAACTGTATTCAACATATATCTTAAGTAAGGCGCTGCTTCAAGTGCATTCAAGTAATTTACAAACATCATATCTTTGAATGAAACCCACAATGTTGGTGGTATTTCTGATTCTATTTGATCTAATGTTTTTAAAGATGTAAGAATCATCCAGTAAAATGGGATTAATACGATAATTGCGAAAAATACGATAAACGAATAAACTAAAACTTTAAATATAATTTCTCTTCTTTTACTATCTTTTATATCAATTTTTTCTTCTTTTACGATTGCTTTTTCAAATTTTTTCATCTTAACCTCCTAATAATGAATTCTTTTTTTACTTATCATCATTTGAATACCTGTGAATGATAAAGTAATTAAGAATAAGATTATTGAAGCTGCTGCTGCTTGACTAATTTTTCCAACCGCATCAGCTTGAGATAAAGAATCATATACCAGTCCTACGACTGTTATTAATGAGTCTTTAGACAATGTACCCGGAGGGCGCAATGTAGGCCCAAACATTCCGATAATTGTACGGTATGCTTTAAATGCCCCAATAAAAGAAGTAATTGTGATATATGCAATCATTGGTGAAAGAAGAGGTACTGTAATTTTAGAGAATACTCTCCACTTAGGTGTAGAGTCTACTCTTGCTGCGTCATAATACTGTTTATCAATATTTTGAAGTCCTGCTAGGAACACCATTATTTTAAATGCTAGTCCGCCCCATACTGTATAAACAAGTAAAGCAAACATCGCAGTGTTCCACGAAGCACCAAGGCCAACCCAATTTACTGGGTTAATTCCAAATACTCCTAATATCATATTGAATAATCCATAATCTTGATGGAAGATAAATGCAAATGCCATCCCAACAGCTATTGCATTTGTCACATATGGTAAAAAGAATATTGTTTGAAACATACCTTGAAATTTCTTAATTGAATTTAATGCTACCGATACAAATAATGCAACCATTACCGATATTGGTACTGAAACAAACACAATTATTGAAGTGTTTTTCATAGCTGTTTTGAAGTTTACGTCTTGTATTACATCAATAAAGTTTCCAAACAATGTGTATCCTTCCGCTGTTCTATTAAGATAAGAATAATCTCTCAAGAAAGCTAAATAGAAAGCATTAAATAATGGGTAAAAAGTAAATACCAATAATAACGCCATTGCTGGAAGTAAATATAACCAGGCTTTTAAATTACTTTGTTTTTCAAGCATTTAAGCTATTAATTCTCCAGTTTCGAAATTAAAAACAAATAATTTTTCAGATTTTATACTAACTTTCAAAACATCACCTGGTTTAATACGATGTTTTGAATCGACGATAGCTCTAAATGTTTCGTTTTCTCTAGTAGGATCCTTAATAATAAGACTTGTATCCCTACCAATAGTTTCTACCATATCAACCTCTAATTCGAAAGGTCCTTTTTCATCTAAAATAAATCCTTCAGGTCTAATACCAATTACTACTTTTTGATTTACACCCTTAGAAGTTCCGATGTTTTTTCCATTTAATAATATTTTTTTAGTTTTAATTTCACCATCAAAAACATTGATTGGTGGAGTTCCTAAAAACTTAGCAGCGAAAAGATTTTCTGGTGCATCATATACATCTTGTGGTTCACCCATTTGTCTTTTTTCTCCAAAGTCCATTAAAACAATTTCATCACTAATACTCATAGCTTCTTCTTGGTCATGAGTTACGAATATTGTTGTGATTCCTGTTTCTCTTTGAATACGTTTAATTTCTTCACGTGTTTGAAGTCTTAAACGAGCATCTAAGTTACTTAAAGGTTCATCTAATAATAAAACACGAGGCTTTTTAACAAGTGCACGTGCAATAGCAACACGTTGTTGCTGTCCCCCCGATAATTCTTTTGGTTTACGATTCATCAATTCCCCGATACCTACTAAATCAGCCATTTCCTGTGCTCTTACTAAAGCTTCAGGTTTAGGTACTTTTATGTTTTCCAGTGGAAACATAATGTTTTGTCTTACAGTCATATGAGGATATAATGC
>DAOWHG010000030.1 GCA_030641535.1 Mycoplasmatota bacterium
GTAAAAACCATTAATGATTCATCAGTATCTTTTACTTTAAAATCAACATGAGCTCCTGTTGATTTTCCGATCCAATTCTCTTGTTCTATTCTTATACGAGGAAGAGTATCTAGCTCTTTCAAGCCTTTAAGCAGTCTTTCTGCGTGGTCTGTAATTTTCAAGAACCAAACATCTTTTTCTTTTTGGACAACACCAGTATCACAACGATCACATTTACCGCCTTGGCTTTCTTCATTAGAAAGAACAACCTTACAACTTGGACAAAAGTTAATATACGTTTTATCTCTGTAGGCTAATCCTTTTTTAAACAATTGAACAAAAATCCATTGTGTCCATTTATAATAATCTTTATCAGTAGTATCAACGATTCTATCAAAATCAAAACTAAACCCACCTTGTTTTAACTGTTTAGTATATACTTTAATATTATTGTCAGTTACAACTCTAGGGTGAATTCCTGTTTGAATAGCGTAGTTTTCTGTTGGGAGACCAAACGCATCAAATCCAATAGGAAATAATACATTATATCCTTCCATTCTTCTTTTTCGAGATACTATCTCTAAACTAGAATATGCTCTAATATGCCCTACATGCATTCCTTGTCCTGAAGGATAAGGAAATTCTACTAAAGAATAATATTTAGGTTTCTCTGAGAAATCAATAGCGCTAAAACGATTATTGTTATACCAGTGATCTTGCCATTTCTTTTCAATTTCTTTGTGATTGTAATTCATAAGTTTCACTCCTTTATAATAAAAAAATCGCCCTTAAAAATAAGGACGAATTATAATCCGCGGTACCACCTTTGTTCTAGATATATTATCTAGCACTTGCTTCCTTTAACGCAGGATATACGACTTAAGCTTACGAGCTGCACCTAAGTAACTCCCTAGACTAATTCACAAATAATTCATTCCTAGTTTACAGCACCACTAGGTCTCTTTAAATAAATTATATACTACTACTTCTAGTTCTTCGTTTTATATAAGCGTATGATAACATAGCACTACTTGTTTATCAAGATTTTTTTTTGAGTCTCCGCTCTATTTCACTATTTAGAATACCGTTTTGTCTAAATGATATTATTAATAAGATAACCACTACGAACAAACTCAAATTAAGTAAAGAATAAAAAGTTAGAATAATAAATAATGATGTTGAACTATATGTTGTTAAGGCAAAAGTTTCTTTATATGGGATAACTTTATATCTTTTCTTTAAGAACCACGCACTAATTAAAATAAACGCTAGATAAAATAATATACCAATCAATATTTCTATCGCAATAGTAAGAGATCCCCATAACCCTTTATAGCTTAAAATTAATTCATCTACTCCTTCAAATAAATTATCATAAAAAGCTTCTGAATTACTTTGTTGCTCTGAAAAATCAATATTTTGTAGTTGAGCTGGTAAATCAGCAAGTGGAACAGTCAAAGTGTTTAATCCGAATACGTAAATATAAACAGATTCATCATGAAAAATAATTCCATAATTAGAGCTAGAATATTCAGCAAAGTCTAATTCAGAATTAGCATCTAAATAAACAGTGAAAATCGCTTCCTCATATAGACTAATAACTTCTTCAGAATCACAAGTTAATACAGCATTTGATATTTCACAATCTTGAGTTAAGACGGCCATATTTTCAGTAATTTGATCTTTATATGCATAAGATAATCCATCAAATTTAACCACATCAATAATTGTTTTTGATGATAAAAGAACTGCGAAAAAGAGTATGTAAAATAGCACAAAAATGGTTCTATCTTTGCGGTACTTTATTATTTCTCTTGGATATACTAAAGAATCTCTAACTCGATTAAACATAATTATCACCTTTTGTTATTATAACATATAATAATGTCTTTTTCATATTATGTGTTAAAATATATTTAGGTGATTTATATGAACTTAATGACTAAAGAAAAACCCTATAATACTCTAAATGCTTTTTACCGTCAAAAATTCGGTAAAAAGGTTTTTAAGATATCATTAAACGGGAATTTCACTTGTCCCAATAAAGACGGAAAAAGCGGATATGGTGGATGTATTTATTGTAGTGAATCAGGTAGTGGAGACTTCGCAGGTAATAAACTCTTATCTTTAGAAGACCAATTCAATCAGATTAAAACTTTAATGCATAACAAATGGAAAGACGGTCTTTATATTGCATATTTTCAAGCAAATACAAGTACTTATGCATCTGTCGATAGACTAAGATATTTGTATGAGACAGCTCTTTCGTTAGATGAGAAAGTAATAGGATTAAGTATCGGCACAAGATGTGATGCATTCAATAAGGATATCTATGACTTATTATCTGAATTAAATGAAAAGACTTACCTTCAAATCGAACTAGGACTACAGTCAATTCATGATAAAACTTCTTCTTTCATAAATAGAGGACACTCACTAGAATGTTTTACTAAGGCTGTGAAAGAACTTAGAAGAAGAAACATCGAGGTGGTTGTTCATATAATAAACGGCTTCCACATTGAATCAAAAGAAGATATGTTAGAAACTGTAAGGTATCTAAATTCCCTAGATATCCAAGGCGTAAAAATCCATTTACTACACCTAATAAAAAATACAAAATTAGGAAATATGTATCTATCAAACCCTTTTAAGATGTTAACTTTAGAAGAATATGTTGATATCACAGTTTCACAAATAGAAATATTAAATCCAAACATTATAATTCATAGACTTACTGGAGATGCTCCCCCAGATTTATTAATTGAACCAATATGGAGTTTAAAGAAATTTGTTGTTATGAATGAAATTGACAAATTACTCAGAAGTAAGAATAGTTTCCAAGGAATCAATTATAAGAAAGAGCCCACTAAATAATAGTGGGCTCTTATTAATAAATCTATATTAGTTCAACAAGTATTTTAGTTCTTCATAAATTATTTTAACTATGAGCATATCCGCGCTACCACCAGGCGATATGTTCTTTTTGATATATTCGTTACTTAAGTTTGAAATAAGAGCAATATTGTTTGTATAACCACCTGATTTAACTATATCAGACATTGTTGTTTTCACATCTTGTAGTGTCTCAAAATCATTTCTGTGAATAATAGTTGTATCATCAATTACACTCATCAAATGAATTAAGTATTCTAAGTGAACATATCCGACAGGTCTATCTCTATAACTCGGTATATCAAAGATAACATCTAATCCATTCAACACTTCTCCTCTAATGCCTTTTAGGTTGTGCTTAAGGTATATAATGTCTCCATGAGTTTTGCTTTCTTTGTCTAACAAGTTAGAATAATAATCTCCAATAATTAAATTACTAATTTTTATAACTTCTTTTTTTATAAAATCTTGTCCTAAATTGTTTCTTATTGCTTTTGAAATTACTGGTAAAAAAATTCCTAAAATAAATATTAATCCCTTTTGGGTATTAACATTATTAGTAGTATTAAACATTGCTTTTTCTGCTCTTTTTCCTATTTCTCTTAACTCTTCGGGATTCTCAATATCTCTAAGACCATATAAGATATATTCCTTTAAATAGGGCTTTATTGAAAATGTGCTATTAACAAACATTTGAAAGTCCATATCCTCATGTGCTCCACTATCATGACTAGAAACTAATCCGAATTTAGGATATAAATCAAGTTCATAATAAATACATTTTATAGTTTTATTCAGAATATGATCGACTAGATACTCTTCAGTGATTTCATCGATTTTTGAAAACAGTTCTTCATCTGTATGTGTCTTATTACGAACACACATGTGGGAATAATTGTCGCAAATAAGGCATTTTCTCATTTCACATTGTAAATCGGCTCTTGAAATAGATTTTTCGTTATATACATCAATGTCTACTAGTTTTCCTAAGACATTCTCTTCTTCTATCAAGATTGTTTTTTCCTTCACGATATTTCCATCTTCTCCAATAACATAATAAACGTAGTTACCATCGATTGATTCTATCATTTCCTTTTTAAGTATTTTCTTCTCAAATTCTTTCTTAATTAATGAATCATATAAATTACAAATAAATTTTAATCTATCAGGATTCTTGTTTGCTCCTGGAACATTTGATTTTAGAATTACTATTGTTCTATATTTATTTTCTTTCATAAGATCTTCAATATGAAATGCTCTATTCTCTCTCGCTTCTAAGATTAAGGACATTAATGCCTTCCTAGCTTCTTTTCTTTAATCTTATCAATTACAATCTGTCCCTTTTCACTTACTAAATAATCGTATGTAGCAGCAGGCACATATTTTCTAATTTTCTTAAGTTTATTTGCTTTAATTAATTTTCTTACGAGAGAGGCACTAACAATTTTTGATCCAACTTTATTTCTAGTAATTATCTTAATATGACTTCCAAGATAATCCTTTAATACTTTATTATATTTTCCTGTATTATAAGAAAACGGTTCTTCTCCTAAATATCTTAGTTTGATGTTAAATATTTTTCTGTAGTACTCCTTATAAACTAAAACATCAACTAGTGTTTGTTCATCCTTAATTAATTGATCCTCTTTAAGGAAGTATTTTGGGAATGTTATTTTCGATACTAAATACGATAATGTCGGCAGTACTA
>DAOWHG010000108.1 GCA_030641535.1 Mycoplasmatota bacterium
AAGTGGAATGACATCAGGATCAATTAAATAAGGAGCAGGTAAAATGATTAAATTAATTATATTTGATTTAGATGGAGTACTAGCATCTACTAGTAATGAACATTTTCTAGCTTGGAAAATGATAATAAAAGATAAATTTGATATTGAACTAGATGATTCTGTGGAAGAATATACTAAAGGAGTTTCTAGAATGGAGTCCCTTGATGTAATCTTAAAATCCTGTAATCTAGAAAAATCTATTTCAATGAAAGAAAAAGAAGAACTAGCTACTGAAAAAAATGAAATCTATAAATCTTTGATTAGCAAGATTAATCAAGATGATATATATCCTGGAGTTATTAAGTTGCTTGATTATTTAAAAGAGAAAAACATCTTAATCGCTTTAGGAAGTGCATCAAAGAATGGACCTACTATTGTTAAAGGTCTGGGGATTAAAGAGTATTTTGATTATATCGTTAATCCCGCAAGTTTAAGAAGCAAGCCACACCCAGATATCTTTAATAACGCAATGGATTATTTTGGACTTAGTCCAAAAGAGTGTGTTGGTATTGAAGATGCAATATCAGGAGTGCAGGCAATAAAAGACGCACAAATGTTTGCGATAGGTATTGGAAGTATAGCGCAATTAAATCATGCAGATGTAATATACAAAAGCATCAATGAAATCGATCTTAAATTTTTAAAGAATTTGATTGAAGGTGATCATGGAAAAATTAGTTAGAGTAGACCGATTAACTGAAGAAGAGTTGTTAATCGATGAAACAATCTATTCGCAAGCAAATGGTTTCTTAGGAACAAGAGGAACTTTCATAGAAGGTTATGGAAAGGATTTCGAACATAATCAAACATACTTAAATGCCTTTTATGATAAATATGATTACTTCTATGAAGAAAACTTATCAGGCTTTCCCCAAGAAGGACAGAAATTTGTTAATCTAATTGATGGACAAAAAATGGAGTTCTTGGTAAATGGTAAAACACTTAACTTAAATAACTGTAGTGTCTTATCGTTAAATAGAGAGTACGACCTTGAAAAAGGACTGACAACTAGAATAATTCATTATAAAACATTAGAAGACTTTGAATTTGTTTTAACAGAAGAGAAACTAGTTAGTGTTTATTATAAGGAATTAATTGCTATAAGAGTAACTTTGGAGTCGATTAACTATGAAGGAAAAGTTACTGTAAAATCATTTTTAGGAATTTCGGAAAAACAATATTCTGAAGAAGAGGATCCCCGTCTTCGTAACGGACAATCTAAGTATTTAGAGATTACTGATATTTCTAAGAAACTCCAATCAATCACTTCAAAAACTAAGAGAAGTAATCTATATCTTAGTACTGTGATGATGCACAGTGATGATTTTACAATTGAAGAAAATGAAAATTCATTAGTTGGACAAAATGAATATCTTATTAGTCCAAAGAAAAAACTATCTATAAATAAATACCTAATATATACATCAACTCTATATCATGATAATTATTTAGAAGATAGTAAAGAATTAGTTAATAAGTTATCAAATGTCACATTTGATGAACTTATCAATAAACAAATTAAATATTATAAAGATTTTTGGAAAAAGTCACAAATAAAAATAACAAATACACCTTATATTGAATCCTTACTTAATTATAATATCTTCCAACTTAATTCAAGTGGTGGAGAAAGTGAGATTCATAACATCTCAGCTAAAGGCTTAAGTGGAGAAGGTTATGAAGGACATTATTTCTGGGATACTGAAATTTATATGATTCCGTTCTTCATTCTAACAAATCCTAAAAAAGCTAAAAACTTATTGATGTATCGTTATCATACGATGGGTGAAGCAAAAAAAGAAGCAGAAAACTTAGGGTACAGTAATGGTATTAAATTCCCATGGAGAACAATAAATGGTGAAGAAACATCCCCATATTATCCAGCGGGTAGTGCCCAGTTTCATATTAATAGTGATATAGCTTACGCTATTATCAAATATTTTGAAGCAACTAATGATCTTGATTTTATAATTGATTATGGCTTTGAAATGTTGGTTGAATCAGCGAGGTTCTTAAAGGAAGCAGTTAACTATAATGGGGATCATTATCATTTAAACAGTGTGACAGGACCTGATGAATATACAACAGTAGTAGATGATAATTACTATACAAATGAATTACTTAAGTATCACTTTAGTAATGTAGCAACACTCTATAGTAAATACCAAAAAGAATTTTCAAAAGTATTTACTAAACTAAATGTTACTAAAGAAGAAATTGATATCATAAAAGATATTGCTTTAAATATTCATTTACCATTTGATAAAGAATTAAATATTTACACTCAAGATGCAGCTTTTCTTAAAAAGAAAAAACTAGATCTAAGTGTTATACCAGAAGACAAATATCCATTACTATTAAATTTTCATCCATTATTCTTATATAAACATCAAGTATTAAAGCAAGCAGATACAATGCTTTCAATGATGTTGTTAGATTTTGAAGATGAAAGTATTTTAGAAGATTCATTTAATTATTATGAACCAATCACAACACATGATTCAAGCTTATCTAAATGTATTTATAGTATATTAGCTTTTAAATTAAAGAATTATGAATTAGCTTGTGATTTCTTCAAGAGAGTTTTAGAAACAGATTATTTAAATACTCAAAAGAATACAAAACACGGACTTCATGTAGCTAATCTTGGTGGTTCATATTTAGGATTTGTATATGGAATAGTAGGACTTAGAATAAAAGAAGACCACTTAAAAATAAATCCGGTAATTACTGAAGATATTAAAGGATATGAATTTAGTGTGATGTATCATGGTGAAACAATTAATATCAAAGTAGATGATCAATTAACATTGACATCTAGTGGTAGTGTCAGTTTAAAAGTATATGGGAAAGACATTTTACTTAACGGCATCTATCATACTGCTTTAAAAACTTAATTTGTTTTCAATTTTCAAAAAAAATAAAAAAAATAAAAAATAGGAGGAAAGAAATTGAAAAAATTATTATTAGTAGTAGTTGCATTTGCTTTAGTATTCACTTTATCTGCTTGTGGAGATGAAGAAAAAGAAGAAGCATTAATCCTTTTCCAAAACAAAGTGGAAATCGACACAGTATTAAGTACTTATGCTGAGGATTGGGCAGAAGAAAACGGTGTAAATGTTGAAATCAAAACATGTGGTGGAGACAGCTGTGCTTACGGTACTCAAATTTTAGCAGAATTCCAAGGCGATGAACAACCAGACATCTTCGTAATTGAAGGTATGGGTGGATACTTGGATTATGAAGACAAGATTTTAGACCTAACTGGTCAAGCTTGGGCTTTAAACACAGATTTAGAATTTGCTGTTGATGGAAAAACTTATGGTTTCCCAGTTGCAGTTGAAGGTTGGGGTATGGCTTATAACGAAGATATCCTTACTGCTGCAGGAGTAGATCCAGATGACTTAACTAGTCAAGCTGCATACGAAACAGCATTCCAAACAATCGAAGATTACTACACTGCAGAAGGAGACACTGATAGTGTTGTATTATCAATGGCTGCTGCTGCTGGTATGACTTGGGTTACTGGACTTCATAACTTTAATGGTTACTTATCAGCTGGACTTGCTTACACTGATTCATCTGTAATTGATGATGTTAATGATGGTATAGTTGATACTGCAAGATTTGCAGAATACGCTGACTGGGTAGAATTACTATTTACTTGGGGAGACGAAGACATCTTATTAGTAGGTGGATATGACGAACAAGTTGGTAAATTCGCTGATGGCGAAGCTGCATTCTTACACCAAGGAAACTGGACTGATTCAAGTTATGCTGATTCAGATTTCGATATGGGATATGCTCCTCATGCTGTAATGGCTACAGGAAATGATTCAATCTTTATCGGAGCTCCATCTTTCTACGTAATCAATAAAGATTCGGATAATATTGTAGAAGCTAAACAATTCTTAAATGACTTAGCTTCAACTTCTGAAGGACATGACTACATGGTTAATGAAGCAAACATGGTTCCTGCATTTAACAGTGTTACTTTAGTACCTGCTACACCTCTAAGTGCTGCAGTATTAGAATGGAATCAAGCTGGTAATGCTTACGCTTGGTGGCAAAATGATATGCCTTCTGGATTTGGTATGGATACATTAGGACCAATCTACGAATTATATGCAAAAGGTGTTAAAGAAGCTGCTGGTGGAATCGACAAAGCTGCATTCATAGCTCAAATGACTGCTGCAATTGAAGATTTAGGTTAGATTCAGGTTATTAGACAATTAAAAGAATAAACTCTCAATTGAGAGTTTATTTTTTTATCTTCACAATAAAAACATGGTATAATATGTTAACAACCAAGAGGATGTGATTAAATGAATGAGAAGAAAGTAATTATTATTTTACTTATTATATTTTTCTACCCAGCAGGAATTCCTCTTATGTGGATTTTAGGAGTGTTTACTAAAAAGACAAGATGGATAGTTACCTTATCATTTCTAATTGCGATAATTTTAGGGCTTGGAAGCATCATTTTATGGACGAGTAGTCCTGGGTATATTCATTAAAAAAAACACTTCGAATGAAGTGTTTTTGTTTTATTTACCGAATGTTTCTTCCCAGTCTTTCATGAATGCTTCAATACCATTTTTCGTTAATGGATGAGTAAAAGCTTTCTTAAGAACTGCATAAGGAACAGTTGCAACATGTGCTCCAACTAGTGCACTGTCAGATAACTGTTTTTGGGTTCTAATACTAGCTGAAATTATTTCAGTATCGAATCCATAAGTATCAAACATGTTTCTTATATCACTAACTACTTGGATACCATCATGCAATGTGTCTTCTAATCTTCCAACAAACGGACTAACATAAGTAGCTCCAGCTGTAGCTGCTAGTAAAGCTTGATTAACGCTAAAAACTAAAGTAACGTTTGTTTTAATACCTAGTCTAGTTAATTCTTTAGTTGCTTTAATACCCTGTTCTGTCATTGGAATTTTAACAATCATATTTTTATGAATCTTTGAAATTTCAATTCCTTCTTTAACCATACCACTAGCTTCTAAACTAATAACTTCTCCACTAATAGGACCATCAACTATACTAGCAATCTCTTTAATTACTTCTAGGAAATCTCTTCCTTCTTTAGCAATTAATGTTGGGTTGGTAGTAACACCTGAAATAATCCCTAAATCTGCCATTTCTCTAATATGTTCAACATTGGCTGTATCAATAAATAATTTCATTTTATCCTCCTTAAATGTCTGTTTCTTCTAATATTAAATCAGCAAATACAACAGGTTCTGCTGAATCTAAACTATCAACTAATTTATCTACGAATAAGATACCATTTATGTGATCAATTTCATGTTGGATTACTACTCCAACATAACCTTTAAGTTTAATAGTACCTTTAGTTAATTCTTCAGTATCTTTATCATAAAAGTAACTTCTTATAGTGATTTTTTGATGCCTTGGAACAATTCCTGTTACCTCACGATCAACACTTAAACAACCTTCACCAGAATCAATATAAGTTTTCTTAATACTGTGACTAATTATCTTAGGATTAACTAAAAGATAACGATGTTCTTTTTCGTTTTTTTCATCCATTGTAAGAACAGCAATTATCTTCTTAGATATATTAATTTGAGGGGCAGCAAGTCCCACTCCGGGTCTTAATTCGTACTCTTCACTAATTTCTGGATCAATTGAATTCTCAATAAATTCCATCATTAGTTTTAAAGTATTTTTATCTTCATCATTAAGAGGAATTTCAACATCCTTTGCTTTTAGAGCAAGTGTTGGATGTCCTTCTCTGATTATATCTTTCATCATCAACATATTTAACACCTCACGCATATTATAACAAAATCTTTAAAAAGATTACATTAAAAACATCTTTTATTTTTTTAATTCGCGCAATATCTAAGATAAATAAAATTAAAACGTTTTCATGTATGTAAATCTATTTACTATGTAAACTAAAACAAGTATAATTAAATTGGAATTTTATATATGGAGGTATAACCATGAAAGAAATAAGAAAAATAGGTATTATTACTGGTGGTGGAGACTGTAGTGGTCTTAATGCAGTAATTAACGGAATAACGAAAGCAGCAGTTACTAAATACGCAGTCGAAGTTGTTGGATTCACTAAAGGATTCACAGGACTTATAAATCATAATTTTAGAGATTTAGATTTAAAGGCAGTTTCGGGAATTTTACATGAAGGTGGAACGATACTAAAATCTTCAAATAAAGATAATTTGTTTAATTATCCTGTAAGACAAAAAGATGGATCAATCGAATATAAAGATATATCTGATGAAGCAGTTAAGAATTTGAAGTATTTAGGTGTTGACGGGTTAATAGTAATCGGTGGAGATGGTACTTTAACTAGTGCTAGAGACTTTAGTAGAAAAGGTGTTTCAGTTATCGGAGTACCAAAAACAATTGACAACGATTTACCAAAAACTGATGTAACATTTGGATTTAACACATCACTTGAAACAATTTGTGATGCATTAGATAAAATCCATACAACAGCATACTCACATGATAGAGTAATGGTAGTAGAAGTTATGGGTAGACTTAGTGGTTGGCTTGCACTTGAGGGTGGACTTGCAGGAAGCGCTGATGTAATCATCATTCCTGAAATCCCATACGATATTAATAAGATAGTAGATAAAGTAGCTCAAAGAGATGCATTTGGAAGAAACTTCACAATCATTATTGTTAGTGAAGGAGCAACTCCAATTGGTGGAAAAGTTACTGTTAGAGAACATGTTGAAGATAGCCCTGACACTGTAAGACTTGGTGGAGTAGGTGACATTATAACACGTCAACTTCAAAAACTAATCCCTCATCATGAAGTAAGATATACAAATCTTGCTTACCTTCAACGTGGAGGAGTAACATCACAATTTGATAGATCTTTAGGATTAATGTTTGGTGTACACGCTGTTGATTTACTAATGCAGGGTAAAACAGGGCAAATGGTACAACTAAAAGGACGTAAGATTTCGGAAATCCCATTAGAAGCTGTAGTTGGATCTGGTGACATTGGTGAAACTTCAGTAGGTGGTAAAAAACTAGTTAAAGTAAATGGACAACTTGTTAAAACTGCAAGAGCTATTGGAATTAGTTTCGGAGACTGATAAATGTATACTTACCCAATAGACTTTGATTTATACACAGAAAAAGAAGCTGTTTTCCTTATAGAGTTTTTGGCATTAATTGAAGATGCTAATGAAGGAAAAGTTGATAAGGATATTTTGTCTAAAAAATATAAAAGATTTAGAAGTATTATCAATTCAGTATCTACTGAAAAACAACTAGATAAAGAATTTCAGAAAATATCTGGATATTCAATTTATAAAACAATCAAGAAATATAGTTAAATAAAAATCTTAGTTCTTGAAACTAAGATTTTTTATAACAATATAATGTATATATATGTTAATATTAAATAAGAGAAAACAATTCTCTCATTTGATGACACGGAGGTGTAATATGAGATTAGATCGATTTTTATCAAATCTTAAATACGGAACAAGAAAAGAGATACAAAAAGCAATAAAGAGGAAGTACGTTTATGTAAACGACATACTAATTTCTAACGTTGCTCACAAGATTGACCCAGACAAGGATATTGTTGTTTTTAATGACGAAAAAGTATACTATAAAGAAACTATTTTATTAATGATGAATAAGCCTACAGGATATATAAGTGCTAATAAAGATGGTAAAGAAAAAACAGTTTTAGAATTAATAAATGATCCACATTCAAGGTTTGATTTAAGTATTGCTGGAAGACTTGATAAGGATACTGAAGGATTATTGTTATTGACGAATAACGGGAAATTACTTCATAATATTATTTCA
>DAOWHG010000060.1 GCA_030641535.1 Mycoplasmatota bacterium
ATAAATTGTTTTATTGTTTTTATATGTTACAAAGCTGTTGATTCTTCCGGGAACTTTCTTCAAATATCGAACTTCAAGGTAATCAACAGGGACACTACTAGATTTTTTCATTTTAGAGAAATATGCAGCAAGTTGTGCTGCAGTTCTTATAGTGTTTTCTGAAAGTGGAAGTGTCTTTCTAACAATGACATGACTTCCGGGAGCTTCTTTTGCGTGAAACCATATTTCATTAAATCTTGCAAGCTTATGAGTAATATACTCGTTTTGAATATTGTTCTTACCAACGAGGATTTCAATGCCATCCTCATCAAAATAAGTATCATAATTTGGTTTCTTCTTTTTCTTTTTAACTACTGTTTTTTTCTTGATGTATTTTTTTTCAATTAACTCATCTTTAATCTCTTCGATATCTTTTAAAGATGAATTTTCAACTTGATGAAGCAACTGTTCGAAATACCTAATTTCGATTAATGCATTCTTAATTTGGGTATTTATGTAAGGAATGCTTGCTTTAAGTTTCTTATATTTTTTAAAATATTTTGCGCTATTCTTTACTGGTGATAATTTCTCATCCAAGTCAATAACAACTTCACTATTAGTGTAGTAGTCAATACAAGTTAAAGATATGTCACCTTTATTGATTTTATTTAGATTTGCTTGAATTAATTCTCCTTTTATTCTTACAGTGTCTCTTTTTTTAGTTTTTGTTAAATCTTTATTTAGTTTTTCAATTTTGTGTTTTGCCTTGATAATTCCATTCTTAATGAATTTAACTAAATCTTTCGATTTCTGTTTAATTATGTCAATCGTATCTTTTTCATAATAGAAGCGATCTAGTAATTCATTTATACTGTTAAAATGCTTCTGACTACCTAAAATGTGAGTAATATTTGTGTAGTAGAAATATTCTTTATTTGAAGTGACTATTTGTGGATTTGATTCATGTAGAATTTCATCGAAAATATCTTTGATTGGTTTTTTAGAATCGCTAAATCTAAAAATTATTTCTCTTGCTATTAGCGGTGAAAAACCAATGAAGTTATTAAGTAAAAATTTCTCATTAATATTTTCAGGATTATCTAAGAATTTATTTCTTTCTTCAACATTGAAGGGGTTTATCTTATTTGAGATTGGTTCTTGATATATGGCTCCAGGAAAGACCGTTCTCTCTTTATTATCAAATGGCATTACATGTTTAATTGCCTCTAATATTTTATTATTTTCATCAGTGATAATGATATTGGAATGTCTACCCATTACTTCAACTATGAATTTTTTTATAACCAAATCACCTAAATCATTTCTTGATTGCACGAGAAAAACAATCACACGATCATTTGTGATTTGGTAGATATCCTTAATTATTCCACTCACTAAATGTTTTCTTAAAAACATACAGAATGTTGGTGGAGTATCAGGCTTTTCATAAATCATAGTAGTTAAATGAATTCTTGAATAACTTGGAGAATTACTAATTAATAATTGTTTTTTTCCAGTTTTGGAATTAATAATAAATAGTAAATCGTATTTTGATAATTGGTAAATTTTATTAATTCTCCCAGTATTTAGTGTTTCATATAACTCTTTTGTAATCTTCTTAACAATGTTTCCATCAAAACTCATAGTTATCACCGAAATAATTATAACATAATTCAAAAAAATAAAAAAAATGTTTTCAAATACTTACATTTACTATTTAAAAGTGTTATGATATAAGATAAATAATATATATAGTCTATATATAAAGGAGGGACATTCTAAATGAAACTCAATGAACATGGGTTATTAGTAATTATAAGCGGTCCTTCTGGAGTTGGAAAAGGAACCGTTAGAAAAGCTTTATTTGAAATGGAAGGTCACGATTTAGTATATTCAATTTCAATGACAACAAGAGAACCAAGAGAAGGCGAAATTGATGGGATTGATTACTTTTTTGTTTCAGTAGAAGAGTTTGAAAAGCGAATAAAAGAAGGCAAATTCTTAGAATACGCAAAATTTGTTGGAAATTATTATGGAACACCTAGTGATAAAATTGATGAACAACTTGAAAAAGGAAAAGAAGTTGTTTTAGAGATTGAGGTACAAGGTGCTAACCAAGTACGTGAAAAAGCGAAGGATGGAGTTTTTATATTTATTGCTCCACCTAATAAAGAAGCTTTATACAGAAGGTTACTAAGAAGAGGTACTGAAAATCCAAAGTCTATTCAAAATAGAATGGATAAAGCAGACCGAGAATTTCCATTAGCTCATCAATATGACTATATAGTAGTAAACGACGAAGTTACAAATGCTGCGGATAGAATTATGGCAATTATCCGTGCTGAACATGCGAAAACTGAAAGATCAATATATAAATACAAAGAAATGTTGGAGGTTAAATAGATATGAGAAACAAAGAGGGTTTACGTTATCCATCAATTGATAACTTATTAACTAAAATAGATTCAAAATATAAATTAGCTTATGCATCAGCAAAAAGAGCTAAAATTATAAAAGAAGATGATTATACTGCGATTGACCCAAAATGCAGTAAACCAGTCGGTATTGCATTAGAAGAAATACTAGAGGGAAAAGTTCAAATTGACTTTGAAGAAAACAAGTAGAATTCATTCTACTTTTTTTTATTTAATCAAGAAAATGACCTCAATATATGATATAATTATTTGTAGAAATTAGATTTTGGAGTTGACATCATGAATGACAAATTAATGAAACTTTTAGAACTACTAGATTTACTAGATGAAATCAAAATTTACGATGGAAAATTGAATGGAATTACCGTGAATAAAGCCGACAATAGTTGGTTTTTTGATATTGAATTTGAGAATGCATTAGAAATTGAGTACTTTCTAAAATTTGTTGAGAGGTTAGAATCTTTACCAAAAAAATTAGATTATATAACTAAAACAGCTTATAAAATTACTTACTTAAACAATGACTATTCTCAACTATCTGAATATTATGATTACATCTTAAGAAAATTGACTAAGGTGAAACCAAGGTTTAGTTCGATTTTGGATTTTGAAACTGATATAAAAGGAAACCGTCTTGAAATAATTTGCCCTAAAGATGGAACTTTTGTGACTGATTTATTATATGAACTTAAATCTGAATTAATCAAGGTTGGATTTGATGCTACATTGGCTACGAGGATTTCAATTGATAGACCTTTGATTAAAGATAGAATGATTAAAAAAACACAAGAATTCTTAAATGAAGTTACTCAAAATTTTGAATTATCGGTTGAAGATAATGTTTTTATAGGATTTAACGATAATGTAATTAGAAATGTTAAGCATAAGATTTCAGATATTCCAGTATCAGAAAATGATTTACTTGAATATAAATCAGTTGAAGAAAAAGCTTTTTTCACTTTTGAAGGAGAAATTGTCAGTTTTGAATACCGTAAAATTGGTGGGAAAACAAACCTATTTACTTTTATTGTGAGTGATCAAGAAGATAGTGTTTATGTTAAAAAGTTCGCTAGAGAAGAAGTTGAGATTGATTTCTTAAATGGAACTAAAATAGGTATGGGAATAAAAGTAGCAGGACATGCTGCATTTGATAAATTTAGTGATGAGGTTACAATAACTGCAACAGTTATTCAAAGAACTAAATTTGTTAATATTAAAGACTTTCGAAAAGACTTGGAAAAAGATAAAAGAGTAGAACTACATCTTCATTCCAAAATGTCTACATTAGATGGAATAACTGCTATCAAAGATTACGTTGATACTGCTAAAAAATGGGGACATAAAGCAATAGCTTTAACTGATCATGCAAATGTTCAATCTTTCCCAGATTTCTATAAAGCAACTAAAGATAGAAGCATTAAGCCAATCTATGGAGTTGAATTAACATTCATAGATGAATTTGATCTTCAAATAGCTAAAGATCCAATTGATGTATCATTTGATGATGCAGTGTTTACTGTCTTTGATATTGAAACAACAGGACTATCTGTAAACTTTGATAAGATTATCGAAATCGCAGCTGTGAAAATTAAGAATAATCATATTATTGAAGAATACCAAACATACGTTAATCCTGAAAGACCACTTTCGGTATTAACTACTAAGATAACTTCAATTAAAAATAGTGATGTAGCACTAGCTCCCAAAATAGATGAAGTAATAGGTGAATTTAAAGAATTCTTTAAAGGCACAATAATGGTAGCTCATAATGCCCATTTCGATATGGGATTCATTTATAAAACTCTAAAAGAATTTGAAATATATGATGATGATATGCCTACAATAGATACACTCCAAATAGCAAGAAACTGTTATGGAGACAAATTAAAAAGATTTAATTTAAAAGCTGTTTCAAGATATTTTAAAGTTGAGCTTGTCCAGCATCACCGTGCAATATACGATACAAGAGCGACGGCCGATATATTCTTACATATGTTAAGAGATGCGAGAAAATTAGGAATCAATAACGTTATTGATTTTAATCAGTTATCACTTAAGACTGATGCATATAAATATGCTATACCTAAACATATAAATTTATTAGTTAAGAATGAAGTTGGATTGAAGAATTTGTTTAGAATTGTAAGTATTGCAAATACTGAGAATTTCTTTAGAGAAGCAAGACTTCTAAAAAGTGTCTTAGATAAAAATAGAGAAGGACTTATAATTGGTAGCGGATGTATGAATAGCTACTTCTTTGAAACTGCCAAAAATAAAAGTTATGAAGAGTTATTAGAAAAAGCAAAATATTTTGATTATTTAGAAATTCAACCTTTATCTGATTTTGCTCATTTAGAAGAAGACATGGACAATGCTTTAGAAATTATTGAGGAAACAATTAAGAAAATTATTAAAGCAGGTAAAGAATTAAATATCCCTGTCGTAGCAACTGGTGATGTTCATCACTTGTTAGAAGAAGATAAAAGATATCGTGCTATTTATACTCAAACACCACTTGTTGGTGGAGGGCTTCATCCTTTATCAAGATATGATGATATCCCAAGTCAATATTTTAGATCAACTACAGAAATGCTAAATGAATTCTCTTTCTTAGATGATGAAACTAAGCAAGAAGTTGTAGTTAAAAACCCTAATATAATCAATGATCAAATTGAATTTGTTCAAGCTTTTAAACACCAATTATATGCTCCTACAGATGATTTCTTAGCTTTAGATGGTGTTCCTAGTATTGAAAATAAATTGATTAAAATGGTTAGTGACAAATCAAAAGAAATTTATGGTACAAACGTTCCTCAAATCGTTAAAGAACGAATTGATAAAGAAATAAAAAGCATCACAGAAAATAAATTCTCAACTGTTTACTATATCTCTCACCTCTTAGTTAAAAAATCTTTAGATGAAGGATATCTAGTAGGAAGTAGAGGAAGTGTTGGTAGTAGTTTAGTAGCTACACTAATGAATATTACTGAAGTAAATCCAATGCCTCCACATTATGTTTGTCCAAAATGTCATTTCTCATCATTTAAAATGACAAATGAAGAGAAGATTAGATATGGATTGAATGATGACGAAATTAGACTTCAATCATTATTAGATAAAGTTGAAAGCGGATTCGATTTACCAACAGAATCATGTCCGAAATGTGATGAAACAATGATTAAAGATGGACATTCAATTCCTTTTGAAACTTTCTTAGGTTTTAAAGGAGATAAAGTTCCTGATATTGATTTAAACTTCTCAGGTGACTATCAACCAATTGTTCATGAATATATTAGACACATCTTTGGCAAAGATAGAACATTCAGAGCTGGAACTATTTCAACTGTAGCTGAAAAAACTGCTTTTGGATATGTTAAAGGTTATATTGAGAAGAAAAATGTTACAATGCGAAAAGCAGAAATTGAAAGAAGAGCCTCACATATTACCGGAGTAAAAAGATCAACAGGACAACATCCTGGTGGGATTGTTGTTGTGCCTAACTATAAAGAAATAATTGATATTACTCCTGTTCAATTCCCAGCTGATGATACAGAATCTAGTTGGATGACAACTCATTTTGATTATCATTCATTTGAAGATAATCTATTTAAATTGGATGTACTAGGACATGATGATCCAACTATGATTCGTTATTTAATGGATCATGTTAAAAAGAATCCTTTAGATTTCCCTTTTACTGAAGCAACAGAAATTCCGCTAGACGATTCTGATGTTTATAAATTATTAAATTCTACTGAAATTATTGGACTTACTCCAAATGATATAAACAGTGAAGTAGCGAGCTATGGTATTCCGGAAATGGGTACAAATTTCGTAAGAGGAATGTTAAGAGATTCTAGACCACAAACATTCTCTGATATCGTTAAGATTTCAGGACTAAGTCATGGTACTGATGTTTGGTTGAATAATGCAGCTACTCTAGTAACTGGATCTAACCAAAGATTTGGTAAAATACCATTTAAAGAAGTTATCGGGTGTCGTGATGATATAATGGTGTATTTAATAAACGCTAGAATGCAAGAAGATATTGCTTTTGAAATAGCTGAGTTTATTAGAAAAGGTAAGCCCAGCACTAATAAAGATGCTTGGGAAGGATATAAATTAATCATGAGACAAAACAAAATACCTGATTGGTATATTTGGAGTTGTGGAAAGATTAAATACATGTTCCCAAAAGCACATGCTACAGCCTACGTAATGATGGCTTTACGTATTGCTTGGTTCAAACTATATAAACCAATTCTCTTCTATTCAGCATACTTTAGTAAAAGAGCAAGTGACTTTGATGTGTATGCATTCATAGGTGGAGAATATGCAATTCAAAAGAAAATGAATGAAATTGATGAAAAAGGAAAATCTGTTAAAGATACAGAAAAAAGACTATACACTGTATTAGAAATAGCTTTAGAAATGCATAAAAGAGGATTTAAATTCAATAATATTGATATAAATTTATCATCTTCTAGAGATTTTTTAATTGATGATGACGAGAAATCGTTATTATTACCTTTCATTACAATTGATGGGCTTGGAGATAAAGTAGCCAATTCAATCATTAAAGCTAGAAAAGAGAAACCTTTCAAATCTAAAGATGATATTAAAGAAAGAACCGGTCTCTCTAAAACATTATTCACAAAACTAGAAATGTTAGATGTTTTTGATGAATTACCAGATAATTCACAAATGAATCTATTTGATAATTTTTAAGGAGATGATTTTATGAGATTTAGAGGAGCAAATCCTGTTTATAGTAGAATGGGAGACATATATTCAGATAGTGATTATGTAGCAACATATGGTGGTGTAACTCAAAAGACAGGATTACTACTTGCCATTATTTCAATTGTTGCATTATATATAGGATCAACACTTAATTTCGACGCTAACTTTGGAATGTCGATAGCTACAATTATTGTTGCACCAATAATTGCAATAGTAATGGTAATTCTAGCTCATCGTAATATTCAATTAGCTTGGATATTTTCATTGGTTTATGCAACTATGGAAGGAATATTCTTAGGATTTATTTCAGCGTTATTCGCTTATTTATATGGATCAGAAATAATTACGATGGCATTACTTGCTACATTTGGAGTATTAGCTGGAATGTTATTCCTATATAGCACTGGACTTATAAGAGTTGGAAACTTCTTTAGAAAAGCAATGTTTAGTATGTTGCTAGGGTTAATATTTGCTTCACTAATTTTATTCCTGTTGTTCTTCTTAGGTGGAATAGAATCTTTAACTGGAAGCACATTATATTTTGGAATAGTAGTAATATCAGTTATTGTTTCATCGTTATATTTATTAATAGACTTTGACAATATAACTAATTTAGTAGATGCAGGAGCTTCAAAAGAATACGAATGGATGCTTTCATTAGGACTTGTAGTTACAATAGTATGGCTTTATATTGAACTATTGAGGTTCATAGCAATAATTTCAGGTAGAAGAAAATAATAAAAGACAAATAATTTCAATCGAAATTATTTGTCTTTTTTATTTAAACATAAATACTATATAACGAAGTTTCCGTTCTTGAAGATTGTAACTTCTTTTCCATTTTTTTGAGTACCAATAATCGACATATCTTCACTACCAAACATAAAATCAGTATGGATCATCGATTGATTAGAACCGGCTTCTGCTAATTCTTCAGGTGTCATATCATTTCCACCTGCAACATTCATTGGATATGCACGACCAAGTGCTAAATGACAAGAAGCATTCTCATCAAACAATGTGTTTAAGAATAAAATTCCTAAATTTGAAATTGGAGAATCATGACTTATAAGAGCAACTTCTCCTATATATTTACTACCTTCGTCAACATCTAATAAATTTTTCAGTGTTTCTTTTTGCTTTTTAGCATCATAAGATACAACTTTTCCATTCTCAAATTCTAACCAAAAATCTTCAATTAAATTTCCTTGGTAATTTAATGGTTTTGTTGCAACAACTTTCCCATTAACGTTGAATTTATCTGGCATTGTAAAATTTTCTTCAGTTGGAATATTAGGATTGAAGTATATACCTTTAGTTGAAAACTCTCCTCCACCAGCCCAAATGTGATTGTCTACTATCTTAACAACTAAATCAGTACCAAGACTATTTTTGAAATGTAGAGTATCAAATTGATAATCATTTAATACTTTGTTATGAGCTAACATAACTACATTATGTTTTTCCCATTCTTCAATTGGATCATTAGTTTCAGTAACACGCGATGCTCCTAAGATTGCATCCCATAGTGCTTCAAAAGCATCATTATCATTTAAATTAGGAAATATTTTTTTTGCCCAAATCTTATTAGGTGCAGCGACTACACACCACTGTGTTCTATTACCCATCATATGATCAGAATAAAATTTAAAATTTTTCCTACTTGCAATACTTGATGTTTGCATCTTATTAGGATCTACACCAGCATTTAAACCAGGTATTGGAGAAGTAATGCTGATTACACATGCTCCTTGATCAACAAAATGTTTTAATCTATCAATACTATATTGTGGAACTTCTTTAAGTGTTTCGATGCTCATTCCTTCGTAACCTGAGCGAGATACAAATTCATCTGACCAAGAGACAATAACTTTTTTAGCTCCTGCATTATATGCAGCGTTAACTAAAAGTCTAGCTAATTCTCTTGTTTCTGTTGATGAATTAATTACTACTAGTTGGTCTTTTTGGACGTTTGCACCAACTTCAACAATAAGCTTTGAGTATTTTTCTAATAATTCAATTTTTGCCATTTATATCACTCCTTCAGAAAATATCATATCACGGTATTTCAGGTATTTCAAGGTAAAATAAATTGTGGAAACAATTGGTTACTAGACGGAATTGTTCTTTATCGCTTGTAATAATATTATTAATGACTGTTGGAATATTTTTATTAACTATGATTTATCAATATTTACATATTTAATACCTTATTCATTGAATTTTGATGAGATGTATAATTATAGATTTATGCTTTATGATTATACAAAAAGGGAGATGATAAAAATTCATTAAAGGAACCTTCTTTTAAGAAAAATCAAAATATCAGGACTACAGTTATTATAATAATTGAAGGCAACATTTGAAGAAACATTACCTTTTTTCTGAAAAAAAGAGAGGATATTCTTAATAAACATGATAAAATATAGTTAGAAAAAAACAGAAGGAGATATATCTATGGAAAACAGAAATATTGTTACAATGATTTTATTATTTCTTTTCACATTTGCAATTTATCCAATTATTTGGCACTACAAATTTCAAAATGAGTTAAAAGAAAAAACCGGAGAAGGATTCGATGGGTTAGTTCATTTAATAATGATGGTTATCACATTCGGAATCTATGCAATTTACTGGCAATATGCTGCAGGGAAAAGACTCGCAAAACAAGGAGCTCCAGATCAAGCAATAATTTATCTTATTTTATCATTAGTAGGTGGATCGTTCTTTAATCCATTCTTAATGCAATCTCAAGCTAATAATTTATAAAACGAAAATCAAATCTCAATTACTGAGATTTGATTTTTAATAATATTAGAATAGATAATTAAACAAAAAGAGTTCATTACTATTGTAATAAAGAGACTATTACTATATAATACAGTAGTATAAATCTGTGACGAAGAAGTAGTACTTGGAATCTTAGTATTATAGAGAAGAATACATTGCTGGAAGTGTTCTATATTATCTCTGAGGAATTCATCTTTTAGAGGCGTTAACTACGCACGTAATTCTTGCGTTAAAAGATTAGAAGAGCTAGTATATTGCTAGAACTAAGGTGGTACCGCGGATATAATGTTCGTCCTTTTATAGGGCGTACTTTTTTTATACTTAAAGGAGTGTATAAAATGAAACTATATGAAAAATTAGAAGAGATTAAAAAGGAAGCTAAAGAACATATTCAATTAGTGAAAAATCTTCACTCATTGAATGAAGCTAAATCTAAATATTTAGGTAAAAAAGGTTCCTTTAGTGAAATTATGAAATTGATGAGAGATTTACCAAATGATGAAAGACCAAAATTTGGACAAATGACTAATGAAGCTAAACAAACTATTTTAGCTTACATTGAAGAACAAAGAGAAGATATTGAAAAGGCATTAGTTAATGAACAATTGATGAACGAAACTGTTGATGTTACTATGCCTGGAAAAGATTTTGTTGTTGGGAATAGTCATTTATTAACTCAAATTCAAGAAGAGATAGAGGACTTATTTATCGGGATGGGTTATCAAGTTATGGAAGGACCTGAAATTGAAATTGATGAATACAATTTTGAGAAACTAAATCTTCCAAAAGATCATCCTGCAAGAGACATGCAAGATACTTTTTATATAACTGAAGATACTTTGCTTAGAACTCATACTTCACCTGTACAAGTTAGAACTATGTTGGATAACGTTGATAAAGGTCCAGTTAAAATAATTTGTCCTGGAAAAGTGTACCGTCGAGATGATGACGATGCAACTCATAGTCATCAATTCATGCAGATAGAAGCACTTGTAGTAGACACTGACACTTCAATGTCAGATTTAAAAGGAACATTATTGGCATTAGCTAAAAAGTTATTTGGAGAAAAAAGAGAAATAAGATTAAGACCATCATACTTCCCATTCACAGAACCTAGTGTTGAAGTAGACATCAGTTGTCATAACTGTAATGGTAAAGGCTGTAACATTTGTAAAGGTACTGGTTGGATTGAAATTCTTGGGGCAGGTATGGTAAACGATAATGTATTAGAAGCTAGTGGGTATGATTCTAAGAAATATCAAGGTTTTGCACTTGGTATGGGAGTAGAACGTATCGCAATGCTTAAATACGGAATAAACGATATTCGTGCATTTTATACGAATGATATTCGTTTTAATAAGCAATTTAAATAAATGAAAAAAGATTTAGTGATAATAATTAATGGCGCTGGAACTAACGGCGCTGAATTAAAATCACTTTATAGACATCTTGCCAAGAACGAGAAATATTTTGTGTATTATCCAGGGTTCTTACCTGGAGTATTTGTAGGTGAACATTTTCCAAGATCAACACCTGTTGATTTTGTTGAATTTATTGAAGAAACAATGGAAATGATTAATGAAGATTTTGAAAATGTGTATTTAATTGGATATAGTCTTGGAGCTTGTACTACAGCAATATTAGCTGCTAGAAATGAAAGAATTAAGAAATTAGTATTAATAGCTCCAATTAT
>DAOWHG010000089.1 GCA_030641535.1 Mycoplasmatota bacterium
ATTAACGGCAAAGTTGTCGATGGAGTTAATGGTTCAGCTGGTGAAATTGGCCATCTAAGAGTTATTCATGAAAACGGTAGATTATGTAATTGTGGAAATAAAGGTTGTTTAGAGACTGTTGCTAGTGCTACAGGGATTAAAGCTGTGTTTGTTGAAATGTTTGAAACTAGTAACTTCACTTCAGAGTTAGTAAATGACAAGTATTTAAGCGTCAAAATGATATTTGATGCAGCTAAAAGAGGAGATTCTTTATCGTTAGCTGTAGTTGATAAGATTACTTGTTATCTTAGCTACGCTTGTAGTATTATAAGTGTTACTACAAATCCAAGTGTGATTATAATTGGTGGTGGAGTTTCAAATGCGGGGAGCTTTTTAATAGATAAAATAAAAAAACATTTCATTAAGATAGCTTTTGAACCAGTCAAAGAAACTTTAATTGTAAAAGCAAAATTAGGAAACGATGCAGGAATTTACGGAGCTGCATCACTCGTAATTGATGATTAAAGCTATATTAAATGACTTCGCAGAAAACACTTATATTATTAATGAAAAAGAAGATGCATATATAATTGATCCCGGGACAAACTATGAAAAAATCAAAGAGTATTTAGATAAAAAGAAATTTAATTTAAAAGGAATTCTTTTAACACATGGACATTTTGATCATATTATCGCAGTAAATAACATTGTTAGAGATTATAATACGACAATCTACATTCATGAAAATGAAAGAGATTTCTTGTTTGATTCTAGTTTAAATTTATCAGGACTTACTTATGAAAGATTTGTTGTAGCCAACAAGTCAGATGTTTCAACATTCACAGAAATTGATAAATTTAATTTAGGAAAAGAAAAAATACGAATTATACATACACCTGGACATACACGTGGTAGTGTATGTTTCAAATATAAGAATTTCTTATTTAGTGGTGACACTTTGTTCAAAGGAACTATAGGAAGAACAGATTTACCAACTTCAAATACTCTAGATATTCAAAAAAGTGTTAAAAACCTAGTTCAAATTTGTAGTGATAATACGATAGTTTACCCAGGACATGGAAATTTTACAACTATTTTAAACGAAAAATACGACAACCCTTTTATAAAAGGATAAAACAGCTAAATTTAGCTGTTTTTTTATTTGTTTATAAAGTTTTAGCACTCAACACTTGACACTGCTAATAGTAAGGTGTATAATGTTGTTAGCAGTCAAATAAAAGAGTGCTAAAAGAGGTGAACTTATGCTTTCAAAAAGACAAGAGGAAATTTTAAAACTTATTGTTGATGAGTTTGTTAAAACAGCTGAGCCAATAGGTTCTAGAACATTATCGGATTTGCTAAATCTATCTTCTGCAACGATTAGAAATGAAATGGCAGGATTAGAGGATTTAGGATTTTTAGAGAAGACTCATACATCTAGTGGGAGAATCCCAAGTGACAAAGGGTATCATTATTATATTGAAAAACTTATAACAAATAATCAAAATTATAACGAAAGTTTTAATGTGATTGATGAATTGTTTAGTAATAAAGATATTAAAAGAGATGAAGCTATTAAACAGGCAATGAATTTACTTAGTCAACTTACTAATTATACAACTATCGCTCTTGGAACTAATGCTTATGGATCACGTGTAAAAAAAATTGAATTAGTTCCGTTATATGAAAATGTTTGTATATTATTATTAATAACAAATAGAGGGCATGTTGAGAGTAAGGAAATAAAGATTCCTGAAAATAGTGACATGGAAGAAATGAAAAGAGTAATTGAAATTTTCAATGATATCTTATTTGATTGTCCGATTGCTCAAGTAAGTGAAAAACTTCATTATGAAATAAATGAACACAAAATTAAGGAAATACTTATTTATAACAGCACAATAATCGAAACATTCTTAGATGCATTTACACAATTCACACAAAGCAAATATTACTTATCAGGACAAAGTAACATGTTATACCAACCTGAATTTAATGATATAAGCAGAGTGAGAGAGTTATTATCTTTCTTTGAAAAAAATGATATTTTCAAATTAGTTGAAGATACAACAAAGACTGGAGTAACAGTAAGAATTGGTAAAGAAAATGCAATAAGTGCGATGAGAGATTGCACGGTAATTACTGTGCCGTATGGTTTAAACGATTCTAGTAGGGGAACAATTGCCGTTGTTGGCCCGACAAGAATGGAGTATCAAAAAGTAATTCCATTAATTAAATATTTGGCGAAGCATATGTCAAAATTATATAAGGAGTAAATGATGACAAAGAAAAAAAACAAGGAACAGGTTTCTGATTCAGTAACAAAAGAAGAATTACAGGAAGATATTGTTGAAGAAATAATTGACGCTGTAAAAGAAAAAACACCAGAAGATATAATTCTTGAATTAGAGAGTAAAATTAAAGAGTTACAAAATGCTCTTTTAAGAGAAAAGGCAGATTTAGAAAATACCAAAAAACGTCTTGAAAAAGAACGCGTATTGGAAAGAAAGTATGCAGCAATGAGTGTTTGTAAAGGATTATTAACACCACTTGATCATTTCAATCTTGCTCTGAAACATGAACCAACTGACGAAGCAAGCGAAAAAATCTTTCAAGGATTTATAATGATAAGGGATCAATTAAATAAAGCCTTAGAAGATGAAGGAGTTAGTATAGTTGATGCTTTAAATGAAGAGTATGATCCAAATTATCATCAAGCAATAATGACTGAATTAGTAAATGGAAAAGAGAGTAATATAGTATTAGAAGTTTTACAAGAAGGATATATGTTTAAAGATAGACTAATAAGACCCGCAATCGTAAAGATTAGCGAATAATAAGGAGTGAATAAAAATGGGTAAAATTATAGGAATTGATTTAGGAACTACAAATTCATGTGTAGCTATCATGGAAGGTGGCGAAGCTAAAGTAATCGCTAATGCAGAAGGTGTACGTACTACTCCATCGGTAGTAGCATTTAAAAATGGAGAAATCCAAGTAGGAGAAGTTGCAAAAAGACAAGTTATAACTAATCCTGATACAGTAACATCTATTAAAAGAAAAATGGGAACAAGCTATAAAGCTAAAGTAAACGGAAAAGAATATACACCACAAGAAATTTCAGCAATGATTCTTCAAAACATGAAAAAAACAGCTGAAGATTATTTAGGTCATAAAGTGACTGAAGCAGTAATTACTGTTCCAGCTTACTTCAATGATGCTGAAAGACAAGCAACAAAAGATGCTGGTAAAATTGCAGGACTGGAAGTTAAACGTATTATTAATGAACCAACTGCAGCAGCACTAGCTTATGGAATTGATAAAAAAGACAAATCACAAACTGTTTTAGTATATGACCTTGGTGGTGGAACATTTGATGTTTCTATATTAGATTTAGCTGAGGGAACTTTTGAAGTTATATCAACAGCCGGAAATAACCGTCTTGGAGGAGATGATTTTGATCATAAAATTATGGACTTCCTAGTAACTGAATTTAAAAAAGAAACTTCTGTTGATTTATCAAAAGATAAAATGGCAATGCAACGATTAAAAGATGCATCTGAAAAAGCTAAAAAAGACTTAAGTGGAATTACATCAGTACAAATTTCATTACCATTCATTAGTGCTGGGCCAAGTGGACCTGTCCATTTAGAACAAACACTATCACGTGCAAAATTTAATGAACTTACAGCTGACCTTGTTGAAAAAACAATGGGACCAGTTAGAAGAGCATTAAAAGATGCTTCAATGACAAAAAATGATATTGATCAAATTTTACTTGTTGGTGGATCAATTAGAATTCCTGCAGTTCAAGATGCAATTAAAGGTGAACTAGGGAAAGAACCAAATAAAACTGTTAACCCTGATGAAGTAGTAGCAATGGGTGCTGCAATTCAAGGTGGAGTATTATCAGGTGATGTTAAAGATGTATTATTATTAGATGTTACACCTTTATCACTTGGAATTGAAACATTGGGTTCTGTATTTACAAAACTAATTGAAAGAAATACAACAATTCCAACATCTAAATCACAAATATTCTCAACAGCAGCTGCAAATCAACCAGCTGTAGACTTACATGTTCTTCAAGGTGAAAGACCTATGGCAAATCAAAATAAAACGCTTGGAAGATTCCAATTAACTGATATTCCACCAGCACCACGTGGTATACCACAAATCGAAGTTACATTTGATATTGATGCAAATGGTATCGTAAATGTTAAAGCTAAAGATTTAGGAACTGGTAAATCTCAAAGTATTACTATCCAAAATGACGCAGGACTTACAGATGAAGATATTGAAAAAATGGTAAGAGAAGCTGAAGAAAATGCTGAAGCTGACAAACTATTAAAAGAAGAAGCTGATTTAAGAAATGAAGCTGATCAATTAATCTTTGCAACATCTAAAGCAATCACAGACTTAGGTGATAATGTAACTGAGGATGAGAAAAAGCAAGCTGAAGACAAAACTGAAGAACTTAAAAAAGCTTTAGAAGGTAATGATTTAGAAGAAATTAAAACAAAAAAAGAAGAACTAAATACATTGGCTCAAGCCTTAGCTACAAAAGCATATGAAAAAGCACAAGCGGAAGCTGAAGCAGCATCAGGTGCTAATGGAGCAGAACAACAAGATGAGACAAGCAATGACGATGATATCGTTGATGCAGAATACGAAGAAGTATAGAATATAAATGAGATGAAGCAGGTACTCTGCTTCATTTCATCATAAATTGAGGTGTAATTATGAGCAAAAGAGATTACTATGAAGTTCTTGGAATTGATAAAGGTGCAAATGAAACTGATGTTAAAAAAGCATATCGTACACTTGCTAAAAAATATCATCCGGACGTTTCAAGCGAAGCAAATGCTGAAAGCAAATTTAAAGAGGTTCAAGAAGCATATGAAGTATTAAGTGATTCATCAAAAAGAGGTCAGTATGATCGTTTTGGACATCAAGCAAATAATGGACAAGGTTTCCAAAGTTCAGGATTTGATTTTGATATAAACGACATTTTCTCTAGTTTCTTCGGAGGCGGAGGTAGTCCTCGTTCTTCAAATCGTCCTAGAAAAGGACAAGATATTCAAAAGAGAATGAATATATCTTTTAATGAATCAATTTTTGGAGCTAAAAAGCATATTAGAGTCATGGTACACGATGAGTGTCATACTTGTCATGGTACAGGTGCATTCTCTAAAAGTGATGTTAAAACATGTAGTCGTTGTAATGGAAAAGGTACTGTTGTTGTTCAACAACAATCACTTTTCGGTACAACTAGAACTCAAACAACTTGTCCTGTATGTAACGGAAAAGGAAAAGAAGTTACTAAAAAATGTACTACTTGTCATGGAGAAGGTATCGAATCACATAGCAAAGAAATTGAAGTTAAAGTTCCAATTGGAATCGATACTGGACAACAAATTCGTTTAGAAAGTTATGGAAATAAAGGCTTTAACGGAGGTCCTTCAGGTGATTTATACATCCTATTCGATGTAAAAAGACACCCGCTTTATGAAAGACATAATGATGATTTGATTATTGAAGTTCCTATTACATTTGTACAAGCTGCAATGGGAGATAACATAAAAGTACCAACTCCTTATGGTGATGTGAAATTAAAAGTACCAGCAGGTACTCAAAGTAAAACAACCTTCCGTTTAAGAGGAAAAGGAGCACCAAATGTTAGAACAAAAAGACACGGTGACGAACATGTAATTATTAACGTTGTTACTCCAAATAAATTATCAAGACAACAAACCAAATTGTTTGATGAATTGGCTAAAACTGATTTAACTAAAGACTCAAGTGTTTGGGAAAAATTTAAAAAAGCTATTAAAATATAATGAAAAAAGATTACTTTATGTAATCTTTTTTTTAATATATGATATAATTTAAAATGAAAATAGAGAAGAAAGCAGGTGAGATAATGAAAATAGCTTTTTATACACTAGGTTGTAAAGTAAATACATATGAAACAGAAAGTATTTGGGAACTATTTAAACACCAAAACTTTACAAGAGTTGATCATAAAGAATTCGCAGACGTATATATTATAAACACATGTACAGTTACAAATTCTGCTGATTCAAAAAGTAGAAAAGCAATTAGAAGATTAATAAAAATTAATCCAGAAGCTGTTATTGCTGTCATGGGATGCTATTCTCAGATATCAACTGATGATGTCTTCTCAATAGACGGTGTTGATATTGTTATTGGAACAAAACACCGAGAACATCTTCTCACTTTGGTAAACAAAGTATTAAATGAAAGACAAAGAATCAAAGAAGTAAGCGATATTTCAAGGTACCGAGTATTCGATGAAGTTAATGTAACTAACTTCACTGAGAATACAAGAGCCTTTCTTAAAATACAAGATGGATGTAATAATTTCTGTACTTATTGCATTATTCCATATGCTAGAGGACCTGTTAGAAGTAGACCAAAGGATTCAGTTATCGAGGAAGCAAACCATTTAGTAAAAAATGGGTATCATGAAATTGTTTTGACAGGTATTCATACTGGTGGATATGGTCAAGATTTAGATAATTATAGCTTCTTTGATCTTCTAAACGATCTTAAAGAAGTAAAAGGATTAAAAAGACTTCGAATTTCTTCGATTGAAATAAATGAATTATCAGAAGAAATTATTGATGTTATAGCAAACAACAAAGTATTCGCAAAACATCTCCATATACCGCTTCAGAGTGGTAGTGACGAAGTACTTGGATTAATGAAAAGAAAATACAATAAGGCTCAATTTTTGGAGCATATAAAACATATTAGAAGTTTAATACCAGGTATCGCAATTACAACAGATGTTATCGTCGGGTTCCCTGGTGAAACAGATCAAATGTTTGAAGAAATGTATGATTATATCGAAGAAGTTGAATTTAGCGAGTTACATGTCTTTCCATATTCAAAAAGAAATGGAACAAAAGCAGCAAAGATGAAAGTCCAAATAAATGGAATTGTCAAATCGTATCGAGTTAATCAATTGTTAGACTTAAATACTAAACTAGCCACAAAATTCATTGAAAAAAGTAAAACTAAAGAACTAAGTGTTATCTTTGAAAAGTCTGATAATAATTATACATATGGTCACTCTGACACTTATATTTACATAAAAGTTAACAAAGATATAAAACTACACAATCAAATAATTGATGTAGTAATTGAGTCAGTGAAATACAAGGATACATTTGGAAAAGTAAATAGAAAACAGTCCATTTCTAGATAACACTAGTATGTACTGTTTTTTTGTATTCTACTTGAAAGTCTTCCAAATCCTTTTATATTTATTCATAAGTGATATAATAAAATTATAAAAGACAACTAAGAGCTTCCTACGTTTTTTCAATAAACCTTAACAATTATTTTAACCAAATCTATGATTATTAAACGAAGTTAGTGGGGTTATTGTAAGGAGTGATTTGATGTTTCGAGAAATAAAATATTTGAATTTTATAATGAAATACTGGTACTTCATCATACCTTGTATCTTATTGTTGTTTCTTCTTGTATTTTCATTTTTCATAACTAATGGGTATGGGATAGTAGATGAAGACGAAAGTCAACCTGCAATTGTTGAAGAATATGAATTGAAAATTGGCGTTCTCGCAAAAAGAGGAGAAGAACGTTGTTTAGAAGAATGGGAAGCAACAGCAGATTATCTAAATGAAATAATAACTGATCATCATTTTACAATTGTTCCTCTAGCATTTGAAGAGGTTTATATAGCAGTTGAAAATGGTGATATTGATTTTATATTGGTTAATTCATCAATGTATATTGAACTTCAAGTTAACTACCATATAACAAGTTTAGCTACTTGGAAGTATTTAGCGAATGGAGAAGTAGTGACACATTTTGGAGGAGTTATTTTTACCGCAAGTGATAATGAAGAAATTAAGGATTTAGATGATATAAAGAACAAAACCTTTGCAGCTGTTAATGAAACATCCTTTGGTGGATGGCAAATGGCTTTATATGAATTTAATAAGAGCGATATAGACCCATTAAAAGAATTTGAAAGTATAGAATTTCTTGGCACTCATGACGATGTTGTATATTCTGTTATAAATGGTGAATATGATGCTGGAAATGTTAGAACTGGTGTATTAGAAGGAATGGCTGATGAAGGATTAATCAATCTTGATGATATAAAAATCTTAAATATCAAAGAAGACAATAAAGTACCTTTACTGCTTTCAACGGATATTTATCCAGATTGGCCAATGGCGTATGCTAACCATATAAGCGAAGAATTAGGACACAAGGTTGCACTTGC
>DAOWHG010000112.1 GCA_030641535.1 Mycoplasmatota bacterium
AAAATATGATTGGATGACAAAACACTATGAGAAATTAATGTTTGCATTAAGAATTCTATTTATAGTTTCAATAATTCTATATATTCTGTTTTTCGGTGTTGGGTTCGCCTTGATGAGGGGGTGGATCAGTGTTTAATAAGAAAAAGAAGAAAAGAGAAAAACAATTTATTGATGACGAAATAGTCGTTAGCACTGGTGAAGCTACTAAAACTTTAGAGAAGAAGGACAAAGTAATTAAGGAAAAGGCTAAGAAAAAGCCGGTTAAGAAAGAAGACAAATACATTGATGATGAAGTAGTTGTAAGTATGGTAGATATTGCTAAGGCAATTGAGAAAAAGGATAAAGAAGTAGAGGAAGAAATTATAACTGAGCCTGAGGAAACTGAACCAATTGATACTGCAGAAATTGATGAAGGGTGGGGAGTTAGTCCTGATGATGAACATGCCCTATATGATAAATCTGATTTAGAGGAATACGACGATTTCGATGAAGACGATGTTGATGAAGAAGGTGTTGATGAAGATGTTGAAGACATTGAAGACATTGAATTGCCTATTGAAGAAAAAGAAGAGGTCTCAGAAGAATCTGATCAGGAAATTGATGAAAGTAAACCAAAAAAAGATTTAGGAGAATACTTCGAAAAAGGTAAAAAGAAAAATAAAAAAATTAAAGTTAAAAAAACAAAGGGAAAAAAGGAAAAAAAGAAATCAAAAAGACAGCTTAAAAGAGCACGCGAATTTGCAGACATTAAAGATAGAAGAATATTTAGATATGAAAACAAAAAGTATAATAAAGTAGAAGATTTCATTAAATATCTGAACGAACACTATCTTGATATTGATGAAATTGCTAAAGAAATCTTAGATGATGAGAATTTTTATGGCTGGATTAGTAAAAAAAGCGGTGTTTTTGATGAAAGTTTACAAAAATTCAAGGAAATTAAAGAAAAAATCGAGAAATAAGCCATTTCTCGATTTTCTATTGTATAATTATGATATGTATTATAAAATATCACATATATATAAGAGGTGATTTTATGAAAGTCCAGCAGAAAGCCCTGTTTAGAGTGAAATAAAAGATATTTGTAAAGTAATTAAATACTAAGAAAAGGGTGAAAATATGGAAGTAAGCCATTTTATAAACACAATTATTGAAGAAGACATTAAATCAGGAAAGCATAAAAAAGCAATAACAAGGTTTCCTCCTGAGCCTAATGGGTTTTTGCATTTAGGACATGCAAGAGCTATTATAACAAACTACATGATGGCAAAAAATCATGGTGGTTATTTTAACTTGCGCTTTGACGATACTAATCCTGTAAAGGAAGATATATCTTTTGTAGAAGCCATTAAAGAAGATATTGCTTGGCTTGGATGTCATTGGGAAAACCTGTTTTTCGCAAGTGATTATTTTGATGAAATGTATGAAAGAGCTTTGTTGTTAATAAAAAAAGGAAAAGCTTTTGTAGATGATTTATCAGCTGACGAAATAAAAGAATATAGAGGAGATTTAACAACTCCAGGAAAAGACAGTCCTTACAGAAATAGATTAATTGAGGAAAATTTGAAATTATTCATTGATATGAAAAATGGAGTTTATCCTGACGGTAAAAAGGTTTTAAGAGTTAAGATTGACATGACAAGTCCGAATATGAATATGAGGGACCCAATTATTTATCGTATTCAAAGAGCTTTTCATCATAATACTGGAGATAAATGGTGTATTTATCCAATGTATGATTATGCTCATCCTATTGAAGATGCTATAGAAGGGATAACTCATAGTTTATGTAGTTTAGAGTTTGAAGATCATCGTCCCCTATATGATTGGGTTGTAGAAAATTGTGAGATGGAGAATGTTCCAAGACAAATTGAATTTGGGAAGTTGATTATGGCTGGAAAAGTCACTGGTAAAAGATATATTAAACAACTTGTTGATAATAATGTAGTAATTGGATGGGATGATCCCAGACTAATAACTTTGAGTGGACTTAGAAGAAGAGGAATCCCATCAGAAGCTATTACTGATTTTATTGTTGCGTTAGGCCTCCCAAAAAGCCAAGGAGCAACTGAAATAGATATGCTTGATCAAATAGTTAGGGACCACTTAAAAAGCACTGCACCTAGAACTAATGCGGTTTTAGACCCATTATTACTAGTGATAGATAATTATCCTGAAGACAAAGTAGAATATTTAGAAGCAGAAAATAATAGAGAAAATGAAGAACTAGGAACTAGGCAAATTCCTTTCAGTAAGTATATTTATATTGAAAGAGAAGATTTTATTGAAGAAAAACCTAATAAAAAATGGAAAAGATTAGCTTTAGGTATAGAAGTAAGACTTATGCATGCCTATTTTGTTAAGGCAAATAGTGTTGAAAAAGACGACAAAGGAAACATCATCAAAGTTCACTGTACTTATGATGTTGAAACAAAATCAGGTAGTGGATTTAATAGTAGAAAACCTAATGGAAATATTCACTTTGTTGATGCAGAACGAAGTAAATTAGCAGAAATAAGACTTTTTGATGATTTGATTTTAGATTTTGAAAACAAGGATGTTCCATTTTTCGATAAAGTGAACCCAAATTCCCTTATAGTAAAGAGTGGGTTAGTTGAAGAAAATATGAATCCCGCAGAGATGGACCGTTTTCAATTCACTAGAAACGGCTATTACTGTGTCGATAAAGACAGTACAGATGAACATATGGTTTTTAATCGCATTGTATCTTTAAGATCTTCTTACAAGAAAAAAGCTAATTAATAAATTTAGAATTGTTTCTTTTTTCTTGCATTATAATGTAAATAGTGTATTATAGAGAAGACCTAAACAAATAAATAATGTATTATAAATTAAAACTAACATCTGTTACTTACATATTTTATAAAGCAGTATTTGAAGTATTAGGATTAAAATATGGAGGTAACAAATATGACTGGTAAAGTAAAATGGTTTAATTCTGAAAAAGGATACGGATTTATTACTACAGACGAAGGAAATGACATTTTTGTTCATTACTCTCAAATTCAAAAAGATGGTTTCAAATCATTAGAAGAAGGCGAAAGAGTATCATTCGACGTAGTTGATGGAGACAAAGGTCCTCAAGCTTCAAACGTAGAAGCAATTTAATTTGTAAATAAAGCCGTTTATAACGGCTTTTTTTATTGGATTATTTTTGATATAATATAGTGGGTGATAAAATGACAAAATTTACAGAAGATGTATTAGAGATTATTAAAATGATTCCTCCTGGAAAAGTGATGACATATGGACAAATATCAGCTTATGCAGGAAATCCGAGGGGTGCTAGACAAGTAAGTAGAATCCTACATTCTATGAGTTCTGCTCACGGCTTACCTTGGCACAGAGTGATTAATTCAAAAGGATCAATTTCTTTAACTGGAGAAGCAGGATTTATTCAAGGATCCATGTTAATTGATGAAGGAATTGAAGTAATTAATAAGAAAATTAATTTAAAGAAATACTTATTTAAATTTCTCTAAATTTGATTAGTAAAGCACTATCATTTTAGTGCTTTTTTTGGTATAATTTTAGTAGGTGATTGGATGAATAATTTACTTAAAAATTTAAATGAAAAACAAAGAGAAGCAGTACTTAAAACAGAAGGACCTGTAATGGCGATTGCAGGAGCAGGAAGCGGAAAAACAAGCGTTCTTACAACAAGGATCGCTTATTTGATATTTGAGAAGAATATTCATTTCTCAAATATTTTAGCAATTACCTTTACTAATAAGGCTGCGAATGAAATGAAGAACAGAGTTTTCCAAACTACGGGGATCAATACTTCTCAAATGTGGATTAGTACTTTTCATTCTATGTGTTCGAAAATATTAAGAGAACACATAGATTTTTTAGGATATAAAAAGACTTTTCAAATTATCGATGATGATGATGTTACTCAATTAGTAAAGAGCATAATGAAGAAAAGCGGTTATGATATAAAGATTTTTAAACCTAAAATAATAAAAAGTCTAGTAACAAAGTTGAAATTTGATTATGATCAAATTGAAGATATTGAAGAACCGATTAAAGGCGTTGTAAAGACCGTATTTAAGAATTATCAAGCTAACCTATTTAAGAATAATCTAGTAGATTTTGAGGATTTACTTATTTTAACGATAAAGTTATTAGAGACTAATGAGCCACTTAGAAAATATTATAGTGATCTATTTCAGTATATATTAGTTGATGAATTTCAAGATACTAATAATGTTCAATATAGACTAGTAAATTTACTAGTAGGAGAAAATAGGAATATATTCATAGTTGGTGATGAAGATCAAAGCATTTACGCCTTTAGAGGAGCCAATATAGAAAATATAAACAAGTTCAAAAAGGATTTTCCTGATTTTTTTCTAGTATTGCTAGAGGAAAATTATAGAAGCACTAATACAATCCTTGAAGCCGCTAACCAGATAATTAAGAATAACTCTAAGAGAGTACCTAAAACACTGTTTTCCAATTTAGGATATGGGAATAAAATCACTCATTTCAAAGGTGTTACAGCCAGAGATGAGGTTGAATTTGTTGCATTAAAGATTCTTGAATTAATGAGAAAAGGCTATTCATATAACGATTTCGCAGTATTATACCGTGCAAATAGCACTTCAAGAATGTTTGAAGAAGTGTTGATGCAAAAGCAAATACCTTATCGAATTTATGGAAATACTAGTTTCTTCAAAAGAAAAGAAATAAAAGATTTTACTGCTTACTTAAGATTAATTATTAATATGGATGATTCATATAGTTTCATGAGAGTTATCACAAACCCTAAAAGGGGTATTGGAGCTGTTACTTTAGATAAGTTAATTAATTTCGCTGTTGACAACAACCTCGATTTAATGGAGGCAATTGACAAAGCAAATGAAGTGTTAGGTAAAAGTGTTTGTAATAAACTTCATGATTTTAAGAATATGATTCTAGACTTTAGATTAAAATTAGATGAACTATCTTTTAATGATTTTGTAGATTACATTTTGGATAAATCAGGATATGTTAAATCACTTGAGAATGACGAAAAAGGTGATGTAAGATATGAAAACTTATTAGAATTTAAGACGATTTTAAGCGAAAATGAGCAAATATATAATGATTTAAGCAAAGAAGAGATGTTGGTCTACTTACTTGAAGACATAAGTCTGAAGAGCGAAGAGAACCAAAAAGATATAATTGATGGAGTAACTTTGATGACCTTGCATTCAGCAAAGGGATTAGAGTTTAGAGTAGTATTTATAGTTACTTTAGAAATGGGAATGTTTCCACTTGGAAGAAGTATGCAAAGTAGAAAAGATTTTGAAGAAGAAAGAAGATTAATGTATGTAGGAGTAACTAGAGCTAAGGAATTACTATTCTTAACTAATGCCAATGTTAGACAAACATATGGTGAAACAATGCAAAATAAGGATAGTTGCTTTATAGATGAGATAAAAAAAGATTTAATAGATGTAAGAGGTTATTCTGAATACATTAGTAAACCTTATAGGGAATCTAATTTTTTAAGTAAGAAACCACTTAATAGAATGAAACGAGACAATTTAGATAATTATAAGAAAAACGATTTAAATAAAGGTGATAAAATAACTCATTTAAAATTCGGAGAAGGTTTAGTTATAAGCGTTACAGGTGATAATTGTATAATTGCTTTCCCTCATCCTTTTGGAATCAAGAAATTACTAAAAGACCATCCAGCAATATCTAAAAATTAATATTTATATTAATATGTTATAATAAGTGTGGTGATTTTATGGAAGCTAAAAAAAGAGTTGAAGAGTTAACTGTATTATTAAAAAAATACAGTTATGAATACTATGTATTAGACAACAGTGAAGTAAGTGATCAAGAATTTGATGCATTACTCCATGAGTTAATTCGTCTAGAAGAAGAATACCCTGAATACAAGAAAGACGATTCTCCTACTACTCGTATTGGTAGCATAGTATTAGATAAGTTTGAAAAAGTAACTCATAGTGTGCCTATGATGAGCCTTTCAAATGCCTTTAATGAGGAGGATATCAGAAGCTTTGACGAGAAAATCATTAAAGAGGTTGGTAACGTAAGTTACAATGTTGAACTTAAGATTGATGGATTAGCTGGAAGTATAAAATACGAGAATGGTAAGTTAATACTTGGAGCTTCTCGAGGTAATGGAGTTGTCGGGGAAAACATAACAACTAATATAAAGACTATTAAATCGATACCTCTTAGTATTGATTATTTAGATGATTTAGAAGTTCGTGGAGAAATATTTATGAGCAAGAAATCATTTAATAAAGCTAACGAAGATAGATTAGCTAATAATTTAGATGAATTTAAAAACCCTCGTAATGCTGCTTCTGGAAGTATAAGACAGTTAGATAGTAAAATCGCTGCTTCAAGAAATTTAGATATGTTTATATATAGCTTAATTAGCCCAGAAAGTCATAATATTTCAAACCATACTGAAGCTTTATCTTTTGTTAAAAAGCTAGGATTTAAAGTGAATCCTTTAAGTAATGTTTATAGAAATATTGATGAAGTAATCGAGTTTATTAAAGAATATACAGATAAAAGGAATAATCTTAAATATGAGATTGATGGGATAGTAATTAAAGTAGATCAGCTTGATTTACACAATAAAATAGGATACACAGCAAAAAGTCCTAAATGGGCAATAGCTTATAAGTTTCCTGCAGAAGAAGTAATAACTAGAATAAATAGTATTGTATTCCAAGTAGGACGCACAGGACAAATTACACCAGTTGCA
>DAOWHG010000057.1 GCA_030641535.1 Mycoplasmatota bacterium
AGATAGTCTTGATATAATTTATAATGAATTAATCGGATCAATTCAAAAAGTAAACATTTATGAGCAACAATTCCGTGATGGATTGCTAATTAGTAATGGTCTTCTTTTTAATAAACAGGTTGAAGTAACAAATGAAGTTATTAGAATTATGGACGAAATGTTTGATCGAAAACGTAGTTATATTAGTGAAGAGTTGTTAAAATGTGCTGATTTAGTAACTCGAATTGAAACCTTAGAAAGTGATTTTGACCAATACATAGATGCAAATTTAGAAGTATGTTACTCACTTAGTGATATTTCTACTTCTAACTTCACTGATGTTGATGATGATATATTCATTAGTGAAAAAATTGGAATTGATCATGAAAATATCCTTGTTGAAACTAATAATTCATTAGAACTATTAAAAGAAACTTATGAAGCTAAAAAAATAGAGATAAATGAAGCTTATGAAGCATACGAACAATCAATAAATGAGAAACTTGAAGCTAAAAACATTCAAATCTTAGAAAAAGAGAGAAAAGATCAAGAGTTAATTGATGAAAAACTTAAAAATATTAGATTATTAATCATAAATGCTGAAAAGAAAAATGATTTATCATCAATTCAGAAGTTAATGAAGCAATTTGAAAAAATTGAAAAAACAAAATCGCTTAAAGTTAGTACTCAAGTATCCAAAGAAGCTGGTTCAATAACTAGGAAAACACGTATTAAAACAGTTAACCAACTACAAGCTCTTGAAGTTAAGTATATTTCTGAATTGAATAAGAATGAGCATGCGCTTATTCTAGAAAATATTAAATTTGAAGAAGCTAAAATACTCTATAAAATTAAATCCGACTTTTCCGCTCTACAAGGCGATGTAGAGATTAATAAAAAAAGAATGATTAATTTAAAAGATTACTTAGACACTAAATTAGACGTTAGTAAAAAAATCTTCAACTTAAAACTTGAATTAAGACATGCAGAACTTCAAATGATGAAGGATAATGAGCTATTAGAACAATCTTTAATCGTTACATTCAAAGAACTGCTACTTGACTTAAAACATGTGGAGAGCTCAAGAATATTAGCATTAAAAGAAAATATCAATAATCACAGTATAATTAAAATTGAACAAGAGTTCCAAGTTAAGAAAAGTATTGAATTAATTAAACTTGATCAAGAATTAACTGATATTGACAAATTGATTTTACAAAAACGTAATGAAACTCTTATAAAAAATGAAAAAATTAAGGAAGAAGCTAATTCTGAAATTATATTTCAAGAATCTTTAATAAATATTGCCAAAAAAGAACATGAACTTCAATTAATCAAAGTTACTTCTCTTTATGAAAACGAGAGAAACTTGGCTGAAGAACAAATTGAAAGAATTAATCTTGGAGTAAAAGTAAATGATGCATTTGTAAAAACAACTTTGGAAAATCAATTGCTATTTGCTTCTCAACAAATTAAATGTGCTCAAAGTGAGTACGAAATTAGAGTAGAGAGTGTTAATTTAACCCATTCTCAAGAATTGGAATACGCAAATAAGAAAATTAATTACTACAAACAAAAATATGAATACGAGAAATCAAAAATCAATAAAGAATTAAATGATAAATTAGAAGATTTAAACTATAAACTTCTTCTTTTCACAGATGCGAAAGACAATAAAGAAATTAAGAATAAGATTGAGATTCTTAAATCTAAATTTAATAAAATGATTGAAGAAATTGTAAAAGTTGAAGATGAAGATATCGAAATTATTCGTTATGAAAAAGTAATAGAGGCAGCTGATAACAGAGCTTTTGAAGCAATTGACGAAGCGCTTGCTCTAAAAAGTCAAACTGTGGATTCTTTTGAAATTTTGTATAATCAAACAAAGCAAAAATATGATCTTATAAAAGAAACTGACCAGACAGAAGAAACTAAAGGCATTATGCCAGTACTAAATAATACTGCTGTTTCAAGCGCAAATGATCGTCTTCAAAAAGCTACTGAAGAAGCCGACGAACTTTATAAAGATAAGATTGTTGAACCAACTCAAATAATTATAAATACTAAAGAAATGCTTGAGAGTCTTACTAGTAGTAAAGATGCCGATGACTTTATTAAAGAACAAAAGGAACTGAAAGGCCAAAAAGTTTCAGATCATCAAGTAACTATTGATAAACTTCAGTCAGAAAAAAATAATGAATTACAACAAGTGAAGGAAGAATTTGAGCAATTAAAGACTGCAAACAAAAGCACATTAGAAAATCTACATTCAAATATTTTTAAAGATGCAACATATCGTAACGAAGAGAATATTGAGAGTGATTATGTCGGTTTATTTGCTGATGAAACATCAAAATTTAATAATTATAACAAAATTGTTAGTGACTTCAGAGGCACAAGATTAATAAGTCATGATAAATTAATAAAAGAGACAAATCAAATGATTAAACAAACATATAAACCATATAAAAAGTATATTAGATTTGCTTCTAAAGGATTAAATGCTAAAAAGAAAGAACTAGCAAAGGAATATAATAAAAAGCTTAAAAAAGCGCGTAACGAAGTACAAAGTAGTTATAAGAAACAACTTAGTAAAATATAAAAAACCATCAATTGATGGTTTTTTTTATGAAATAGTTAAATTTTTGACCCATTTGAAACTCATAAATCTCCATAGTAACAATATAAGT
Organism: Mycoplasmatota bacterium; assembly: GCA_030641535.1. Lineage (GTDB taxonomy): Bacteria > Bacillota_I > Bacilli_A > Izemoplasmatales > Izemoplasmataceae > JAFGXW01. The sequence continues at coordinate 2,670 of DAOWHG010000057.1, forward strand.
TTTAGAATTTCTTCAATATTTACTATAGCGACAATTATATAGAGTGGTAATCCACTATAAATACTTAATATAAATGCTAAAGGTACACCAACAAGCCATAATGGAAGAATTTCTGCAAGTAATGAATATAATGTGTCTCCTCCAGATCTTAAAGTACCTACAATCTGAATTACATTAACAAATTTAATTACAATATAGAAACTAAAGACTTTCAGTATTAGTGAAATGCTTCTAGATACTTCTGATGGAAGGTGACTAAATTGATTAGCTATTGGATCGCTTAATAAGAATAGTATTGCTCCGAATACAATTCCTGCAACCACGGATAACTTAGTAAATTTAATTCCCCATCTTTTAGCAAGTTCTAAATTGTTTTCTCCAAGTTTTTTACCAATCATAATTGCACAAGCACTACTTAGACCAGACATAAATGCCCAAAATAGACCTATAATCTGATTACTAATAACAATACTTGAAATAGTCTCTTCCCCAATAAATGCGAAAGCTATTAGATAAAAACTCATTCCTAGACCCCAAATTGTTTCATTTACAGCCACTGGTAAAGCCTTTTTGAGTAATTTTAATATAAAATCTTTTGTAATGTTTTTATATTCATTAAATTTAATTCTAAACACTTCTTGATTAGAGAATATCATATAAGCTACTAAGAAAACTGCACCTAACATACTTGATGTAGTTGTAGCTAAAGCTGCACCTCTAACTCCCATCTCAGGAAATCCAAATTTACCTTGAATTAATAAGTAATTCAAAAAAGTATTAAGAACAACAGTTCCAATTGCTATAATTTGTGGGTATCCTACTTTTTCAACGCTTCTCATCAACATTCCTATAGCAAAAGAAACCGTCATAGAGAAGTATGAGAAAGCAGCAATTTTTAAGTAATTTGAGCCATATTCTTTGAAAAGTTGACTAGTTGCTAATTCAGAATTGTGATCGAATATTCCCATTAACACTTCTGGGAAGAAAAAAGCAAAGATAAAGAATAATGTTGATATTATTGCACCTATAATTAGGGTAATTATAAACACTTTATGAATATTATTTATTTCTTTACTTCCCCAGTACTGAGCAATGAAGATTGCTAATCCACTGAAGAAGCCAAATTCAATCATAAATAATAAAAATGCAAATTGTGCACTAACTCCAACTGCTTCTACTGCCAAATTTCCTAAACTTGATACCATAAACATATCGATAATGCTTAATAAACTAGTCATTAATTGCGCAAGCGCAATTGGTGTTCCTATTCTTATTATCTTCCGGTAAAAGTACTGGTTACTATTATGATCAAGTAGTTCTAAATCCATTTATTTTATATCCTTTAAGAAGCTAGTCCCGTATCTAGCTTTTTTTACTTTGAAGTTTTCACTGATTGTAGCTCCGATATCAGCAAATGTATCTCTTACTGGAATTTCTCCACCAACTAAACCTTTTGAATAAGCTAATAATGGAACATATTCTCTAGTGTGATCAGATCCAGGGAACGTTGGATCATTTCCATGGTCTGCGGTGATCATGATTAAATCATCTTCACCCATTTTTTCCATAAGTTGACCTAATTGAACATCAAACTCTTCAAGACATTCCTTATAGCCTTCTGGATTTCTTCTATGACCATATAATGCATCGAAATCAACTAAATTAATATAAGCTAATCCAATAAAATCATTATCAGCATATTTTATGTAGTTTTCCATTCCATGTTTATTTGATTCTTGTTTATAATATTCAGTAATTCCCTCTGAATCGTAAATATCTACGATTTTACCAAATGAAATTACATCGTAACCAACTTCTTTTAAATAAACTAGTGTAGTGTCTTCAAATGGCTTCAAAGCATAATCGTGTCTATTAGGTGTTCTTTTAAACTCACCTATTTTATTTCCTAAATAAGGTCTAGCAATGATGCGACCAACTTTCCATTCGTCTTTCATTGTTAGTTCTCTAGCTATTTCACAAGCTTTGTATAGCTCTTCAACACTAATTACTTCTTCATGTGCTGCGATTTGTAATACAGAGTCAGCTGATGTATAAACAATTAAATCTCCTGTCTTCATTTGGTGTTCACCAAATTCGTCTAAGATTACAGTTCCACTACTTGCTTTATTACCAACAATCTTTCTCCCTGTTCTTTTCTCTAATTCTTCTATTAATTCATCTGGAAAACCTGTTTCAGTGAATGTGATGAAAGGTTCTTCTATTTTAAGTCCCATAATTTCCCAATGTCCAGTCATTGTGTCTTTACCGACACTATTTTCAGCCATTTTTGAATGATATCCTATTGGATTATCATTTTTTGGAACGCCAATAATATCTGTGATATTTCCATATCCTAGTTTTTGCATATTTGGTAAAGAAATACCATTTGCTGCTTCACTAATGTGTTTAATGGTGTTAGCACCTTTATCTCCATATTCAGCAGAATCAGGTAATTCACCCGCTCCTACGCTATCAATTACTATTAGAAATATTCTTTTGTACATTATAATTCCTCCTCTTTTTTAGCCCGAGGATGAAATTCCTCGTAAACACTCTTAAGTTGTTTTTTGTTTATATGAGTATATATTTGGGTAGTTGAGATGTCCTCATGCCCAAGTAATTCTTGAACCATTCTTAAATTTACTCCATTTTCTAGTAAATGTGATGCAAAGCTATGTCTTAAAGTATGTGGGCTTACATCTTTAGTAATTCCAGCTTTAAGAGCTAGCTTCTTCAATGTTTTATAAAAGCCTACACGACTAATTGATTGACCGCGATTATTAACAAAAACAATATCACCAGGTACTTTCTTTAAAATGGGTCTTCCTTTATCAAGATAACGTCTTAATGAGTACCTTCCTTCTTCTCCAAGAGGGACGATTCTTTCTTTATTACCTTTTCCTAAAACATTCAAAAATCCCATATTTAAGTGTAAATCACCTAATCTAACTCCAATTAACTCAGTAATTCTAAGTCCACTACCATAAAGAAGTTCAAGCATTGCTCGATTTCTTAATTCAAGTGGTTCATCACCATCAGCTGCAATCATTAATGCATCAATTTCTTCAACTGAAAGTATTTGAGGTAATTTGTGTACTTTTTTAGGTAAACTTACTCCGATTGTAGCGTTAGTGAATACTAGTTTTTCAAGTATTAAATACTTATGAAATGACCTTATAGCGCTCATTTTCCTAGAAATACTTGA
>DAOWHG010000021.1 GCA_030641535.1 Mycoplasmatota bacterium
AAAGCAAAATCTGATTTCTTGGCAAACATGTCTCACGAAATTAGAACTCCAATGAATGCAATTATTGGACTTACTAGATTACTAGGTAATACAGATCTTAATCCAAAACAAAAGGATTATGCTGTTAAAACTAGTCGAGCAGCAACCAATCTTTTAGGAATAATAAATGATATTTTAGACTTCTCGAAAATTGAAGCTGGTAAGATGACTATTGAACAAATAGAGTTTAGTTTAGATGAAGTATTAGATAACATCGCATCTGTAATTGGAATTAAAGCATTTGATAAAGGTATAGAATTCGTTATTTCGAAAAACTATACTCTTCCAAATGCTCTTATAGGTGACTCATTAAGACTTGGACAGATTATATTGAATTTAGTTAACAACGCTATTAAGTTTACTTCTGAAGGACAGGTTTTTCTAAAGGTAGAAGAAAAACAATTTGACGAAGAAGAAGTAAAATTAGAATTTTCAGTTCATGATTCTGGTATTGGGATGACTGAAGAACAGTTATCAAAATTATTCAAAGCTTTCAATCAAGCCGATACATCAACAACAAGAAAGTATGGTGGAACAGGTCTTGGTCTATCAATTTCTAAGAATTTAGTTGAAAGAATGGGTGGACAAATTGGAGTAACAAGTGAATATGGAAAAGGAAGTGTATTCTCATTTATCCTAACATTCAAACTAGGTGCTACAACTAAAATTAGGAAATTAGTAATTCCAGAAAAACTTCAAGATTTAAAAGCACTAATAGTTGATGATAACTCTTCAGCAAGAGAAGTTTTGCAGGATTATCTATCAGGGTTTGGAATTTCTAGTCTACAGGTTTCTTCAGGATTTAAGGCGATTGAGAAAATCGATGAAACATACGATCTTGTTATGTTAGATTGGAAAATGCCAGGAATGAATGGTAATAAAACTTGGGAAAAAATAATTGATAAATTAAAAGACAAGACACCAAAAGTAATTATGCTTACAGCTTACGGTAAAGAAGAAGTAATTGAAGAGGCAAACAGAGTAGGAATTGAACATATTCTAATGAAACCAATATCTCAATCAACACTCTTTAATAACATATTAGAAGTATTTGGTGAAGAAGTAACTACTGATTCAATTAAGAAGATTCAAGATGAAATAGAGGGATTAGATTTAGTCAGAGGAGCTAAAGTATTAGTTGCTGAAGATAATGAAATCAATCGACAAGTAGCTCAAGAGACATTAGAGAATGAGGGATTTATTGTTGAGATTGCTGAAAATGGAAAGATTGCTGTGGAAATGTATGAAGCAAGTAAAGACTACGACATTATCTTGATGGACCTTCAAATGCCAGTCATGAGTGGATATGAAGCCAGTATTGCAATAAGAAAGAAAGGGTATAAAGATATTCCTATTATTGCTTTAACAGCTGATGCTATGGTAGGAGTACTTGAAAATGTAACCAAAGCTGGAATGAATGGGTTTGTTTCTAAACCAATTAATTTAAAGGAACTGTTTACTGCTTTAGTAAAACACATTGAACCAAAAGAGAGAATCATACCAAAGAAATTGCAGGAAACGAAACCTTCAAAAGCAATCGATTTTCCAAAATATCTCACTAGATTTAATGTTTTAGAAGCACTTAACAGAGTGGCAGGAAACGAAAAAACATATATAAACATTTTAAGAAAATACAAAGAGAATTATGATAAATTTATAGACAATTTAAAAACACTGATTTCTAATAAAGAATCTAGCACCATTGAAAGAGACATCCATACTTTAAAAGGAGTATCGGGTAATATTGGAGCTTCTGAAACTCATAATCTTTGTAAGAAAGTAGAAAAAGCTTATAAGGATAAAAAGGATTTATTAAAACTTGATTCATTCAATGTATTAAGTGAAAGTATTGGATTGGATATTATTGATATTACTAATCTACTCGAAAATACAAGTGATAAGTCAGAGGATTCAATTGTTCTTTCAAAAGAAGATGTATTAAAAGAGTTAGATAAATTATCACAACAGTTAGAAGATTACGAGACTGAAAGCAAACAGACACTTGAAAATATTAAAGCTAGTTTAAAACACTACAAGATTAAAAAAATAAGTAAATTAAATAATCTAATTAACAATTACGATTTTGATGAAGCATTAGAGCTAGTGGAGGATATAGTAAATATGTTTAAGGGGGATTTATAATGAAACAATCGGTTTTAATAGTTGATGATACAATAGAAAATATTGACGTACTAGAAGCCATTTTAATGGAAGATTATAAATTAAAAGCTGCAACAAAAGGGAAGATTGCTCTTCGTATTGCAGAAAAATCTCAACCAGATATTATATTACTTGATATTATGATGCCTGAAATGGACGGGTATGAAGTCTGTGAAAAATTAAAGGCAAACCCACTTACTTCACACATACCTGTAATATTTGTAACAGCAATGAACGAAGAAAAAGATGAGGCAAAAGGATTTAATGTCGGAGCAATAGACTATATCACAAAACCTGTAAGTCCGATAATTGTAAAGGCAAGATTAAGAACACATCTTGCGCTATCGAATCAACAAAGAGAACTAGATATTCAAGTTAAAGAAAGAACAAAAGAACTTCATAAAAGTAGAGAAGATCTTGTAAAAAGACTGGGGTTAGCCGCGGAATATAAAGATAACGAAACAGGACTACATGTTGTAAGAATGAGTAAATATTCAAAACTAATTGCCGTAGAATACGGGCTATCCGAAAAAGAATCAGATCTATTAGGATTAGCTGCTCCAATGCACGATGTTGGTAAAATAGGAATTAGTGATGCAATTTTAAGAAAACCAGGAAAACTTGATCAAGATGAATGGATACAAATGCAGAGGCATTCAAAAATTGGAGCAGAAATTTTAGGTGTACACGATGATGATTTATTAACTGCTGCTTCAATAGTTGCATTGCAACATCATGAAAAATGGAATGGAAAAGGGTATCCAGACGGTATTGAGAAAGAAAATATTCACTTATATGCTAGAATTGTGGCAGTTGCAGACGTCTTTGATGCTTTAACAAGTGTGAGGCCATATAAAGGTGCTTGGGATGTAGATAAAGCGGTTGATTTAATCAAAGAAGAACGAGGAGTTCATTTTGATCCAATGGTTGTAAGTGCTTTTCTAAATGCCCTTGATGACATATTAGAAGTTAAAAAAGAATACCAAGAATAATATTTAAAACAAAGTTGTTAAAACAACTTTGTTTTTTTGTGGACATATTAAATTGATTAAACTAATAGGAAACATTTTATATATTTAAATCAGAATAGAGATTTTTCATGCTTTTTATTTATTATTAAATAAATTTGGGATTAATGTACCTTGTGGGACTTTGATAAATTAAAAATACTCAAGAAACATTTGACAACAAAATTAAATAATGATATACTACGTTACATGAGTAGTGTAGTAATCTAGTTCGAATGAAAATGAGGTGATTTTTTGATACTATCTACAGAGAGCACTGTTCCTATTTATATTCAAATAGCTGAAGGAATTGAGTCTGATATCATAAACGGTTTACTTGAAGAAGAAAAAAATGCTTACTCGCAATATCAGATATCTAAACAGTTTTCTATCAATCCCGCAACAGCAGCAAAAGGTATTAATCTATTAGTATATAGTGGAATCTTATATAAAAAAAGAGGACTTGGGATGTTTGTCTCGAAAGGAGCTGTTGATATGATAAAGAATAAGAGAAGAGAAATTTTCTTATCAACAACAATTAGTAATTTTATGCAAGAAGCTGATAAGCTTGGAATAACAAAAGCTGAATTAAAAAGAATAATAGAAGAATATAAGGAGATTTAATATGGATATCATAAAAGCTCATGAGCTAACTAAGCAGTATAAAGATGTAAATGCTTTGGACAACTTTAGTATTTCAATACCAAAGAATAAAATAATTGGTTTGATCGGAAAAAACGGTGCAGGTAAAACAACTTTCTTAAAGACTTGCGCTGGCAGAATTAGACAAACATCTGGGGAAATCAAGATATTTGACGATAAAGTATTCGATAATCTTAATGTTTTATCAAAATTAGTATTTGTTGATGAAGAATCACAGTATAACTCTGGATATAAAGTAAAAGAAATTATTGAAATGGCAAATCTTTATTATGAGTCATGGGATGGAGAATTTGCCGACAAGTTAATTAAACATTTTAAATTAAACACTAATAAGAGATATAAAAAATTATCAAGAGGAATGAAAACTCAAGTAAATATTATTGTTGGGATATGTTGTAGAATGCCTCTCACAATTCTTGATGAGCCTACATTAGGTTTAGATGCAGCATTTAGAAAAGATTTTTATCACATTCTTTTAACTGATTTTATCAATCATCCTAGAACAATTATTATTTCAAGTCATTTACTTAATGAAATTGAAATGTTGCTTGAAGAAATCATCCTAATTGATGATGGCAAGTTATTAATGCATACATCAATGGAAGACTTTAGTAATTATTCTATGATGCTAAGTGGAAATACTACTTATTTGGAATCATTTACAGAGGGTAAAGAGGTTATAAATATAAATTCGTTTGTGAATACATCAGAATATATTATTAAAAACAACTTATCAAAAAAAGAAATTACCGAGTTGAAAAATAATGATATTAGTATTAAAAGCGTATCACCACAAGACTTGTTTATATTCTTAACTAGTAAAGGAGTGTTATTTGATGAATTCTAAAAATACAGTTAAAAATGCCTATAAAGGATTATTACTTAATTTCTTTATTGACTTAAGAAGTACAGCAATTGTTGGAGGAATCATAGTAATATCAATATCGGTTTTTGATATCATAATGACAATTATATTTTTAAATTTAGATGAGCATATTTCAAACGATGGAACAGGAGCATTATTCACTGGAGCTCTAGTCATGTTTATCGCTCTATTAATTCACGTAATTGGTTCAACTTCCCAAAATGATATGCATAGTAAGTTCGCTTTTCCTATAAATAGAACAATATATGCTGTTTCCAATTTTCTATTTATACTTTTTGGATCCTTCATATTACTAGCTATTGTTACAATACTTGCTCCTGTAGAGATGTTTTTATATGGGTTCCTTGAATTAGTAACCCATAAAATAATATACTTAAACCAAATTACTTTCCATTCATTCTTAGTAGGTTTTGCAGCAACATGGGCTTACTTATTAGCCTTTGGATCACTGACTTACGGAATCTTTATGTATATTAGAAGATATAAATTATACACTCTTCCAGTTATCGCAATTGTAATCACAAGCGTTTTTGCATTTGGATGGTTTGGTGATATTATAAGATTCTTTTTCTTAGAAGATAGTCTATTGCTTCTAATAGTTAAGCTTTTAGTAATTACAATTATTTCACACATCCTAGGATTCATTCCTCTCAAAAGAATGGAGGTACAATAATATGCTTAAGCAACTTGGTATTTTAATGATAGCATTCTTTATTTCTGTTGTATTAATTGTAGTGTTTAATGATGATGTTGAAAAAGATCAATTGTTTGATACAACTCATTACACTACTAGTAATATTGATACAAATCTTAACCTATCTATTCACTCTGAATATAATGAAAATACAACTTACAATATGAGTGAAGAACAACTTAGCAACTTAGCAGCAAACAGAATTAGTATAATTGAATCTTCTGATTTAATTGACACTATAGAAATCTATACAATTAATTTATATGAAGACATAGTGGAAGAAGCGGTTATCACAATAAGTGGTAATGAAATAACTATTATAAGCGACTTAGGCCCTCTTTCAACATATGCCAGCATATCGTTCTTACCATATGCACAATTTGATTATAGTTATTTTCAAGGAATTCCATATCGTATTTATGAAATTCACATTCCTGAAGGTATGGCATACTCATTTGATTAATAAATTTTCCTCCTATTAATTTCATAGATATATTTGTTCCAAAAAGCTTTACTAGAAATAACTGATAAAAAAGAGTAATTATATTAGAAATTACTCTTTTTTATATCAACTAAATCAGTATGAGAAATATTAATAAAAAATAGTTTATGACAAAAAATGAAATTCACTAAGGACCGTGATATAATTGTTTTAAGTACAAAAGAAGTGTAGGTCATACTATAATGGAGTGTAAAATGAAAAAACAAGATATGGAATATATAAATAAAATTTACCGAGAATCACTTAAGCCAGATTGGGATGAACTAGATAAGAAGGAAACTCATCAAGGCCAAGATTTGGAAAGACCAATCTATTTAAAACAATATCAAAGTGATATTATTATTGATTTAGATATGAATGTTTCCCATCTTGAGAAACATTCATTAATGGAATCTATTCAATTAAGAAAAAGTACTCGTCAGTATAAAGACCAAGCTCTATCTTTTAAAGAACTTAGCTATTTAGTGATTAATACTTGTAAGATACATCGAATAGGTAAAAACTGGACAATGGGGGTTATTCCTACTCCAGGTGCTACTAAGTCATTAGAAACATATTTATATATTGATAATGTTGAAGGATTAACTAAAGGTTTATATCATTATAATGGTAGAGATAATAAATTGTATCTCATTAACGATAATGTAGATATTAATCTAGTTAATAAAGCTCTGAGAAATCAATTTAGAGGAGCACAAGTTGTATTCTTTTGGACAACAACTCCAGAAAGAACTGAATATAAATATAGTTTCACAGCTCATAAAATGATTTCAATGGAAGCAGGACATGCTTGTCAAAATTTATATTTGAATAGTACCTGTTTAGATTTAGGCATGGTAGCTATTGGTGCTTATTCTCAAACTGATTCTGATAAATTATTGGATTTAGATGGTGAAAACGAATTTACAATATATATGGCAACTGTAGGAAAGTACTAAGAATATAAAGCAATAAGTATAAAGTTTTATTGATTGTTTAACATAGTTTTAAAATAGACTAGAAAGATTTTTCTCGAGGTGAAATTATGAATTTAATGAATTTTTTTATTCATGAAGTTAATTCCGATTTTGTGATTAGTCCATATTCATATCAGAATATAATTTTTGTTATGATTGCTATAGTGAGCATTGTTTTGATACTGTTATTTGCAAAGAAGATTAAGCAATCAAAGTATGAGAAGAAAATTAAAGTATCGTTTGCTATTTTATTAGTAGTTCTTGAAGTTAGCTATCATATCCATAACATTATTAATGGTGTTGTTAGTGTGCCTCTTCATATAAGTAGTTTTTCAACTATTCTTTCAATAATTATTTTATTAACTGATAATGAGAAATTATTTAATACTCTTTTCTTCTTTGGTGTATTAGGTGGAATTGCGGCTTTTGTCATGCCAGATATGTTACATTATACATATTACCATTATCGATTTTATAATTTTGTTTTGATCCATGTAGGAATAATGATTGTTCCTCTTTATTACTACAAGGCATACAATTATGAAGTGAAACTTAAATCTATGTATAGAATTTATTTATTCTTATTGGTGATCGCTCCAATAATTATTCTTGCTAATTTCTTGTTAGATAAAAACTATATGTTCATTGGGCAGAAACCAGATATTATCGCTAAATACTTACCAGAATGGCCTTATTTTATACTTGTGTATTTATTAATTATACTTGTTCTATTTCATGCTTTATATCTTGTTATGCATTTTCGTGAAATAACAAGTTCACTTAGAAAGATGCAAAAAAAGATAAAAGTTAAGAAATCCTATATAAAAAAATAGTGAAATAATGACTTTAGTATATATGACCTTTTGATTAAACTGCTGTTTTAATAAAGGTCTTAATTAATGTTATAATTCTTAAAATATTCACAACTATATTATACAATAATTGTGTAGAGGTGATTTTATGAATAAAGCAGTAATTCTTATTATCGAAGATGAACCGACAATTAACAGAATTATTTCTAATTACTTTATTAAGGAAAATTTTACTGTATTAAATGCTTTAGATGGATTAAAAGGACTACAACTTTTTAAAGAAAACAAAGTTGATTTAGTATGTTTAGATATTATGATGCCAATAATCGATGGTTGGGATGTTGCAAAAAAGATAAGAGAATCTTCAGATGTTCCCATTATCATGATGAGCGCATTATCTACTGAAGAAGATATTTTGAAAGGTTATTCTTTGAAGATTGATGATTACGTTACTAAGCCCTTTAATCCTAAAATATTAGTTGCGAAAATTAAGAATTTACTTGAAAAAATAGACAAAATAGAATCAGATAATAAGATTTCCGGAATCCTCGAAATTGAAGGAATTAAGATGAATTTATCAATTTATGAAGAGAGAAGGAAATTAAGTGATTTATTAACACAAGACAAGCTAACAGGAATTTCAAATAGGAGATATTTAGATTTTCATTTACATAATATGAAAGAAGAATTTGAGAAATTCGATTCTTCGTTTGGAATTCTATTTTTTGATATTGATCATTTTAAAAATGTGAATGATATACATGGACATGAAATTGGTGATGAAATCCTAAAACTTGTATCTCAAATATTAGAATCAAATATTAGAAATGAGGATTTAATTGGTAGATGGGGTGGAGAAGAGTTCATTGCTGTAATGAAAGTTAGTGATAAAATTGAACTTAAGAATGTCGCTGAAAAGCTTAGAGTACTCATTTTGAGCTCTCCCTACAAGTTAGATGACTTCAAGAAAGTAAGTGTCACAATATCAATTGGTGGGACCATGTTTAAAAAATCAGATGATATTGCATCACTTATTTCAAGAGCAGATGCAAACATGTATGAATCTAAAGAAACAGGTCGAAATAAAGTAACAATAAAGTAGATTAAAATATAATATAATTTATCAAATAGATAATACAAAAATATATTTTTAGAGAGCAAAGAAAATGGTGGTGATCAAATGAATATAGTTTACATGACAATCAAAGAGGCAAAAGATTTTATGGTAGCTTACCATAAAATAAATATTTCTGATAAGCCTATTGGTAAGAATGGATTACTGAAAGTATTTGATCATATCGCTTCTATTCAATACGATCCTTTGAACGTAGTTGGTAGAAATTCTGATTTAGTCTTACAAGCAAGAATTAAAGAATATAAGCCTTCTTTACTTGAAGAAGCACTTTATAAAGACAGAACTTTAGTGGATGCATGGGATAAAATGATGGGGATTTATCAAATTAATGATTATCCTTATTTTTCTTTGGTTAGAGAGAAAAAAGGGGAAGAAGCAGTTAAAACACTTTCATATCGATTATCTTTGGATGCACTTGATTATGTTGATGAAATATTAGATTATATTAATACCAATGGCGCTGTATACTCTTCAGAATTGAGCTTAGGACAAGTCAAAAAACATAAATGGGGAAATATAAAACCATCCAGCGCTACTCTTGATTATTTATTTCAAATTGGGAAGCTAGGAATAAAAGAGAGAAGAAACACTCAAAAGAAATATGATTTAATGACGAATCTATTTAGAGATATTTCTTTAGATAAATCTCCTTTTAATAGTGAATCAGAATTCATAAATTATCATGTTTTAAGAAGAGTGAGATCTATGGGGATTGTTTGGAATAAAAGTTCAGTTAGTTGGTCTGGATACTTAATATCAAATAAGAAAAATAGAACTAAGAGTTTAAATGCTTTATTAGAAGAAGGGCAATTATCCAAAGTGATAATTACTGGAATAAAAGAAGAATTCTACGTTACTACAGAATCATTAAACAATATTAATTATACTATTCCTACAGTATCTTTCATTGCTCCATTAGATAATCTTATTTGGGATAGAGAATTAATTAAGAGGTTGTTTAATTTTGATTATAAATGGGAAGTTTATACTCCTGTAATAAAAAGGAAATATGGATATTACGTTTTGCCAGTACTATACGGAAGTGACTTTATTGCTAGAGTTGAATTTGAACTACAAAGAAATAGTGATCCATTAATCATAAAAAATTGGTGGTGGGAAGAAGACACTGAAATTACTGATTCACTTTTAGAAAATATAAACAAAGCCCTGTTAGAATTTTGTAAATATCTAGGTGCTTCTGGAATGAGAAATACAAAGATATTAAACAAATAGTAGTAAGAATATGAATGGAGTGGAAATATGAAAAAGAAAGATAATGATAATTTTTTATTTAATTTTATTGCTCCAATTTATGGGCTATTTTATAAATCTCAAAAAAAGAATTATCTAATTACAATAAATAATATGCGCAGTGAATTAAATCTATCTGAATATTCAAATATTATAGATGTAGGTTGTGGAACTGGCGCATTATGTTCTGTACTAAATAAAGAAGGATTACAAGTCACAGGAATTGAGCCAGCTGAAAGAATGCTAAAGATTGGTGCAAAGAAAGCTGAAAATAGTGCTATAAAATTCATAAAATGTAGTACCTGTTCTAAATTACCTTTTCCTGACAAAAGCTTCGATTTGTCAATCGCATCTTATGTAGCACATGGACTTCTTCCTAAGGATAGAAAACAACTATTTCTTGAAATGAGTCGTTTATCAAAACATTATGTTATAATTCATGATTATAATGATAAAAGAGCATTCTTTACAAATATAATAGAATGGCTTGAAGGTGGGGATTATTTTAATTTTATTAAAACTGTCCAAACCGAGTTGAAAGAACACTTCAAGACTGTTCGAGTTGTTAATGTGAAAAAACAAGCAGCTTGGTATATTTGTGAACCGTATTAATTAAATTGTATCTGTATAAAAAAACAGCTTAATCAATATTTGATTAGCTGTTTTTATTTAGTATAATATTCCTTTTTCTAGAGCTTCTTTTTCTCTTTTACTTCCAATCCCAGCTCCTATAGCAATTCCGATTGCAATACCTACACCCATCATTCCTGAATTGATAGTCGTCATACCTGCTCCTATTGCAACTCCAATCGCAAGACCAAAACCAATTGATTCTTCAGATAAAGCTCCTTTTTTGATAAATCCGTAGTTCTTGCGTGCTAATTTCCTTAAAATACTGAAATCAGATTTATATTCTCTATAACTTGGTTTTTCTTCATTAGATATTTCTGCAATAAGAGTAACCAGTTTTTTAAATGAGCTTTCAATTTCAATATCATTTATATCTCTAAATTTTTCGATTAAATTTAGTAAAGTGTTAAGTTCCATTTTCTTAATTTGTTTTTCATTTAATCTTGAAAGTAATGAATGTATTTTTTCTTTGTAATATTCCATATTTTTCTCCTCTTGTACTTTGTAAGACTAGTTTAATATTTCATATCTATTATAACTACTTCAATGCATTTTTTCTATTACTAT
>DAOWHG010000059.1 GCA_030641535.1 Mycoplasmatota bacterium
ACTTTAAGTTCATTGATCTTTTTATTACCATATAGTTTTAATAAATAAGTTCCCTTTGGAAATCCATTCTCATTAAAGAATTCCTCAATAATTTGTTTTATGTCAAATTCATCTTCATTTTTTGAAATGGATATATTTTCATACCATACACTATAGAATTTTCCATTCTTATATATATCAGCAAAGAGAACATTTCCATTAAGTAAATTACTCAACTCATTTATCACAATAGAATTTACAAAACTCTTTGAAGACCAAGAATCAAAATGGTAGTGATTCCATTTTCTGCTTGAACTCATATATGCTATAAAATGTGAATCGAATGATAAATCAAATTCAATATGTTCTGATTTGAAGTGATATTTGTATTCAATATACTCCTCGTTAACAATAGATTTTGATAATATATAATCAGCAAATGATTTCTCAATATCTCTTGAAAGTGAAATATATATATCAGAATTGAGTTTTCTATTGTACCTTGCACTTTTTTTTCTTGTAAATAATGACATAACACCATCTCCCCAAAAACAATTATACTTTATTACACTGTGATTGTAAAATATGTTGGTACGTTTACACGATTAGTGTACGAGTCACAGCTCTCTACAATTCAGCATGTTGATAAGATTATTGTTTT
Source organism: Mycoplasmatota bacterium (assembly GCA_030641535.1). Classification (GTDB taxonomy): domain Bacteria; phylum Bacillota_I; class Bacilli_A; order Izemoplasmatales; family Izemoplasmataceae; genus JAFGXW01. The sequence goes on from DAOWHG010000059.1 coordinate 641, forward strand.
AAGTAAAGGTGAAATTATTGAACAAGGAACTCATCAAGAATTACTCAAAAATAAAAAACATTACTATAGCTTGTATAGACTTCAATATCAAGAAAGATAAATAATATCATATTAAGTGAGGTGAAGACATGAACACATTTGATTATAAAAACTTAAAAAAGAAGAACTACTTTGAAGGATGGTATCAAAGAATTACAGATGAAATCAATAATATTAATTACTCATTTATTTTCGCAATTACAAAAGATGAAACCGATCCTCATTCGTTCATCCAAGTTTTTGATGGAGTAAAAAATGAAAGTAAATATTATCGTTTTGAGGCTAGTGATTTTTACTTTTCAAAGAATACAATTTTTATTAAGGATAATTATTTGTCATTAGATTCAATGTATTTGAAGGTAGATGACTTAGAAATAAGCACATTATTTTCTGAGTCAAAGAAGCTTAATAGGTATTATAGAAACCATAGCGCAATGTCTTTCTTGTCTAAATTCCCTCTAGAGTGTTTTCAAGAAATTATTATTATGGATGGAATGTATAAAGGCGAAATAACTATTGACAATAACTTGCTAAATATAAGTGGGAAAACCTATCTAGAAAAAACATATGGAACATCTTTTCCAGAAAAATGGATTTGGATTCAAGGAAATCATTTTAATAAAGACGTTTCTTTATCATTTTCATTTGGAATTATTCCACTTTTTAAACGAAAAATAAAAGGTTTTGTTGCAATAATTAACTATAATAATAAGGAGTATCGTTTTGCTACATATAATTTATCTAGAATTAAAATTGTCAGTAGAACTGAATCTCAAGTAGAAATATTGATTAAAAAGAGAAGATATAAATTGATGATTAATGCAAAATTGGTTAAACCGGTATCTTTATTGGGACCAAGCAAAAATGGAGTTATGAATCTGGAAGTATTTGAAAGTATTAATAGCCTGGCAACACTAACATTTTCTAAAGGAAAAAAAATCATCTTTGACACAATGGGAAGAAGTGTCGGATTTGAGAATATGTATGATTAAATGTATTATTGTAGGAAGTGGGCCATCTGGGCTAATGGCTGCTAATGTGTTAGAGGAAAACAATATAAACTATCTTCTATTAGAAAAAAATAAATCAACAGGAAAAAAATTACTTATTACAGGTGGAACAAGATGTAATGTGACAAACAAATATGATGTCACAGATTTTATTGATCACTTAAAAATTAAAAATAAAAGATTCTTATATAGTACTTTAAGTAATTTTGGAACAAACGAAGTTAAAGAGTTCTTTAATAAAAATGAAGTAGAGTTAGCATTAGAAAAAGAATATCAATATTTTCCAAAGAGTTCCAAAAGTAGCGACATACTTGGAGCACTTCTAAAAGCTATTGATAAGACAAGAATAAAATTAAATACAAATGTTATAAGTATAACTAAGAAAACTGACTATTACATTGTTAAAACAAATGAAAAAGAGTATTTAACAGAAAATATAATAATAGCTACAGGATCAAAAAGTTTTCCGAAGACAGGGTCGACAGGAGACGCTGTAATTTGGGGGAAAGAATTGAAGCATAAAATTATTCCATTTTATCCAGCTGAAACATCAGTATATAGTCAATTTGTTAAAAGAAATAAAGAATATCTTCAAGGGATTACTCTAAATAATTGTGAAGTAAGTATTAATAATCAAAAGAAGAAACATATTGGAGGATTAATATTTACTCATTACGGAATTAGTGGACCAGTAATTCAAAATATCTCAGAATTGATTTATCTTGAATTAAGCAAAGTAAATGTTGAACTTCTCATAAAACTAACTAATTATAATGAAACAGAAATATTAAGTTTATTCGAAATTAATGAGAATCAAAATAAAAGAATTATTCGTATATTTGAAAAACTAACTATTAAAAGACTAGCTAAATTCTTATTGCTTGTTCTAAAACTTGATGAAAATATGTTAGTTGCAAGTTTATCAAAACAAGATAAACAAATGATTATTCAGAAACTCCTAAGATTTAATGTAAAGATTGATAAAGTGGAAAGCATTGAAAACGCATTTGTAAATGGCGGAGGAATTGATACTTCACAAATTAATCCATCTACAATGGAATCTAAAATTAATAAAGGATTATTCTTCATTGGAGAAGCACTAAATGTTCATGGACCTATAGGAGGCTTTAACATAACTATCGCTTTGTCAACTGGATATACTGCAGCTAGTAATATAGGAGGCTATAAAGATGCCTGAACTTCCAGAAATTTATAATATTAGTGAGCAATTAAACAAAGAAATTGTTAGTTTAACAATCACGGAAGTAGTAGTTAATCAAGAGAAATCTATCAATCAACCAATTGATGTCTTTCAAGCTAGTCTAGTTGAACAAGAAATCATTTCAGTGACTTCAATCGGCAAGTGGATAATTATTAATCTAAAGAGTAGAGACAGGATATTAATTAATCTTGGAATGGGTGGAGACTTATTATATAACCAAGAAATTCCAGAAAAAAAACATCAAGCACTCATCAAATTTAATAATGGTTATTTACTCTCATTTCGCTTTTGGTGGTTTGGCTCTATTCACTTTGTTGAATATGGAAAGATTCATGATATGACGAATAAATTGGGTCAAGATATATTTAGAGACAGCATATCTAAAAAACAATTTCTTAGTCTTTTTGTAAGCAGAAAAGGTTCATTAAAATCATTTCTTTTAAGTCAGAAAAACATCGCTGGAATTGGGAATTACTATATTCATGATATATTTTTCAAAGCTAAAATTAACCCATTGAAGAAAATAAATGAATTATCTACAAGGAAACTTGGAATTTTATATGATGTAATAATTAATGAATTTTTAGATTCAATCTCAAAAAGAGGGGCACATTATGAATTAGACATATATAATAATCATGGTGAGTTTGTTGCTAATAATGTGGCTTATAAAGAAGGACAACTCTGTATTTGCGGGTCAGTCATTAAAAAGGTAAAAACAGGCTCTACATCTTCATACTTTTGTCCAAAGTGTCAAAAATAATGTGTTAATATTTTTTTCAAAAAAATAAAATGATATAATAACTTAGAGGTGAGAAAATGAAAACAGTAAAATTAAATAATGGAACAGAAATGCCTATTGTTGGTCTTGGTACGTGGCTTAGTAAACCAGAGGAAGTTTATAATGCAGTTTTAACAGCTTTACAAAATGGTTATAGACATATTGACACAGCAATGGTTTATCAAAATGAAGAGGCAATTGGAAAAGCAATTAAAGATTCAGGTGTAAAAAGAGAAGATATCTTTGTAACTACAAAGTTATGGAATACTGATCAAGGATATGATAAAGCATTAAAAGCTTTTGAATTATCACTAAGCAAATTAGGATTAGATTACGTTGATTTATATTTAATTCATTGGTTTAAAGGATATGATAAAGCAATTCAGTCATATCGTGCGCTTGAAACTATTTACAAAAGTGGTAGAGCAAAAGCAATAGGAGTAAGTAATTATAGTGTTCATCATATAATGAACATTCTAGATAATTGTGAAATACCTCCGATGGTAAATCAAGTAGAAACACATGTTACTCTACAAAATCATTTTTTACATGAGTATTGTAAAGAAAATAATATTCAACTAGAAGCTTATGCTCCATTAATGAGTTCAAGAATTAACGAATTGTTAGAAAACGAAACACTGATAAGAATATCGAAAAAATATAATAAAACAGTACCTCAAATAGCAATTAGATGGCTTGTTGAGAGAGATATAGTTGTAATACCGAAGTCAGTAACAAGTCAGAGAATTATTTCGAATTATAATGTTTTTGATTTTAGCTTAGATGATGAAGATATGAAAGAGATTAGAAAAATAAATAATGGTAGAAAAATCTTTGTTGAATTCGACAATGTTGATTATTAGTCGAAAAATTTAGAAAATATAATAATAAGATTCATGGTATAATATATAAGACTGGGGTGTTATTATGTTAGATATTTTTAGTTTAAATCATTTTATATGGCTTCTATTAATACCGTTAATAGTTTATGGTGTATATGTTGGATTTAAGAAAAAATCTTATAAATTTAAGTATTGGTTTTTATTTGCTCTTACCATAATAGCTTGGGGAATTCATTTTTCAAGGTATTGGTTTGACCCTGATTTTGCTACTTATAAATTATTCTTTGTTGATTTATGCGGAATTTCTACAATGGTGTACCCTATATTTATGCTATTGAAAAAAGATGTACTAAAAGATTATATGTATTATCTTGGATCAATGTTTGCTTTACTCTCACTTGCGTACCCTAATACCATTCAAGGTAACCCAATGTTTGTATATGATTCAATTAGATTCTTTTTTGCACATCTAATCTTAGTTATGGTTCCTGTATTACTTGTTTCTTGGAAAATGCATAAACCTAATATTAAAAATCTTGGTTGGATGTTTTTCTTCTTAATGCTTGGTGGAATATATAATATGGCTCTTACAGCTTTCTTTGTTGAAGTAGGATTAAGAACCTATTATATAAACTATATGGGTATTTGGGGACATGAAGGAACAATATATATATATGCATTATTAGTGGCTCCTTGGTTAACTTATGAGGCAGTTGTAAGTGGAGAAGTAGTTGAGAAAGCAATACCTTTCTTCTATATTATCCCAGGAGCATTTTTAGTCTTTGTTCCAACTTGGATAATTATGTCAATACCATTCTTAAAACTAAATAAAAAAAGAGAATAAATTCTCTTTTTTTTAATAGTTTATATTGTCTAAATTGTCTCTTAATATTTTCGCTGATATTTTCAGCTTTTCTTTTTCTTCATCATTTAATTCTAACCAAACTACGTGATGAACACCTTCACGATTAATTACAGCAGGTAGTCCAATATATACATCATTTTCACAATCATAGATATTGTTATTTAAAACTGAAATTGGAATAATTCTATTTTCGTTATTAAATATTGCAGCCGTAATTCTAACAAGTGCCATTCCTACTCCATAATAAGTAGATCCTTTTCTTTTGATAATCTCATATGCTGCATTACGCACTTTTTGGTAAATGTTATCCAAATCTTCAAAATTTATTTCAGTCATTGTATTTATAACATCTTTCATCGGCTTAGCACCAACATTGGAATTAGACCAACAAACAAACTCGCTATCTCCATGTTCACCTAAAATATATGCATGAACATTTCTTGGATCTATATTAATATAACTTGAAATCTCATATCTGAGTCTTGCAGTATCTAATGCTGTCCCACTTCCAATAACGCGAGAAGACTCTAATCCTGATTCTTTCCAAGCAACATAAGCTAATAAATCAACTGGGTTAGAAGCAACTAGTAAAATTCCATCAAAACCCGATAACATAATATTTTTGACAACAGATTTAATAATTGTTGCGTTTCTACTTAGTAATTCTATTCTGGATTCGCCTTCTTTTTGATTTACTCCAGCCGTTATAACAACTAATGCAGCGTCTTTGCAATCACTATATTCACCTGCAAATATATTCATTTTTCTAGGACCAAAAGCTAGACCATGATTTAAATCCATTGCCTCACCTTCAGCCTTATCTCTATTTATATCAATTAAAACTAATTCTTCAACAGTTCCTTGGTTTACTAAAGCATATGCATAACTCATTCCAACAAAACCAGTTCCTACAACTACAACTCTATTTTTTTGCATTATAATCACCTCACCCTCATTTTAACAAAACTAATAATAATATCATAAGGATATACTCCAAGAACTAAGATAATTATAAATGATAAATTTTCACAATATTTTCATATGCTTTTCATACAATCTCCATAAATAATTGATATAATAAGGTATAAATTTTTTCACCCTTCTATGAATATAGTTTAGTTTGAAATCTCCTTTCCTCAAAGGAGGTTTTTTATTTCGTTTCATTTGACATATGACAGTTTGTCATATATGATGATATTATGACAAACTGTCATGAGGAGGTAACTAAAATGCCAAAAAATACTTTTTTTAATTTGGATGAACCAAAAAGAAATAAAATAATAAATGCTGCAAAGATTGAATTCACAGCTAACCCACTTAGAAAATCTCGAGTATCTAACATTATTAAAGAAGCTAAAATACCTAGAGGAAGTTTTTATCAATATTTTGATGATCTTGATGATCTCTATTATTACGTATTAGATGACGTTTTCGAGAATATATATAAAGCAGGTACAAGATTTTGTGATACTACCGATGATCTATTTGAATTTTCACAATTAGCATTTGAATTTGATTATCAGGGATTTATAAATGATATGCATCATCGTTTTATGATGAATGTTTATCAAAGTATTTCTTCAAATGAAGAATACATTGTTAATTTTAATAAAATGAGAAGAGACTACATTATGGGAATTCTTAATAAAATGGATTTATCTAATATCCGTTTTAAAAATGAAGATGACCTAATTAAGATGTACAGAATGATTCAAGAATTGAAGAGATCCGTTATTCAAAGAGCAGTTATTGAGGATTTGACTAAAGAAGATGCTTCAAAAGAATTTTCTTTCTTCCTTGATATAATTAAAAATGGACTGATAAAGGAGAACTAAAATGGGCAATTTGAACAGAATGCTAAAATACACAACCAAATATTACGGATATATAATAGTATCTTTATTATCAATGTTGATTCAGGTTGCAGTTGGATTTGTTGTTCCTTATTTAATGATTAGAATAATAGATGATGCAATACCTAACAATGATACTACTTTATTAATCACTACATCATTAGTAATGTTAGGGGTAGCTTTACTTGGACTTTTAACAGGGTTGATTAATAACTATACATCACAATATGTTTCTCAATATGCAAGTGCTGATTTAAGACTTGATTTATTTAAGAAAATTCAATCTTTATCTTTTATTAATATTGATCATTTTAAGACAAGTCGTTTAATAACTTCAGCAACTAATGATATTGTGAGAATACAACAATTTTATCAAATGCTCTTAAGAATTATTGTAAGAGCACCATTAATGATTGGGATGGGATTATTTTTATCACTAGGTACTAGTGTGGAATTATCAAATATTTTCTTCTTCTCAATGCCTGTCTTAATAATTTCTATTGTTGTTATTATGATTGTTGCTTTTCCAAGATACGCAAAAGTTCAAAAAACAGTTGATGGAATTAACAAGGTTGTATTAGAAACTGCTAATGCACCTCGTGTAATTAAATCTTTTGTTTCAATTGATCATGAAAATAAGAAGTTTGAAAAAGCAAATGAAACTTTTAGAGTAACAAATACATCTGCGAACAAGATTATGGCATTCGCAGATCCTATCATTATGTTTATTTTTAATGCAAGTATTGCTGGAATTATCTTCTTAGGTGCATACTTTTTAGATAAAGGAAGCTTAATGAATACAACAACTAATTTACCACAAGTTGGAGTACTAATTGCATTTAATAACTATAGTATGCAAATACTATTTGGACTAATGATGTTTGCAATGATGATGATTTTCATCTCAAGAGCAGCAGTAAGTGCTAAGAGAATATCAGAAATATTTGATGAAAAAGTTGATTTAACTTCTAAAATAGATGCTGTTAAAGATATCGAATTGACTGGTACAATCGAATTTAAAAATGTAAGTTTTGGATATGGAAATGATGGAGCGAGAGTTCTTAATAATATAAGTTTTAAAGTGAATAGCGGGGAGACTATCGGAATTATAGGATCCACAGGTAGTGGAAAGTCGTCATTAATACATTTAATTCCTCGTCTATATGATGTTTCTGAAGGAGAAGTTTATGTTAATAATATTGATGTTAAGGATATTGAACTTGAAACTTTGAGATCACAAATCAGTGTCGTTACTCAAACAGCAACAATTTTTAGTGGATCAATTGGAACGAATATAGTTCAAGGTAAAAAAGGAGCTACTTATTCTGACATTGTAAATGCAGGAGAAAATGCTGCAGCTAATGAATTTATTGAAGAATATGATGATATATATAATCATGAAATCCAACAAAAGGGTAGTAACCTTTCAGGTGGACAAAAACAAAGATTATCACTTGCAAGAGCATTTATAAGAAAACCAAAAATATTAATTCTTGATGACTCTACAAGTGCAGTAGATGCTAAAAGTGAAGAAAAAATTATTGAATCAATCAATAAATTATCTAAAGAAATGACTACTTTGGTAATCAGTCAAAAGATATCAACAATCAAAAGTATGGATAAGATTATTGTTCTTGATAATAAAGGTAACTTAGATGGGTTTGCTAACCATACTGATTTACTAAAATCTAGTAAAGTTTATCAAGAAATTGCTCTGTCTCAAATTGGGAATGGAGGTGGTCTTGATGCTTAAGAATAAAGAAATTAATCCTAAGAAAGCTAATCCATTTTCAAAAGTTGATCACAAAAAAGTAGTGCTTGATAAAAATCAAATAAAAGCCAGAAACGAAGCAAATAAGGATTATTCAAAAGAGTTATCAAAAACTACTACAAGAGGAACTAGAGGACCAGGTAGAGGAATGTATTTAGGCGGGAAAGCAAAAAATTCTAAAGCTACAGTCTTAAGAATTTGGGACTATCTTGGAAGATATAAAGCAGGACTAACTATAGTAGCGTTCGCTACTCTGTTAACTAGTTTACTTGCTATTCTAATCCCATGGTTATTCGCAAAAGCAATTGATGATTATATATTAACATTTGATTTAAACGGTGCATTTGTTATAGGACTGTATATCGTTGGGATTGCTGTTTTAACAAGCGCAGTTAGATTTATATCTAGATATGTTATGGTTATCATTTCACAAAAAACAATTAAAAAAATAAGAAAAGATGCATTTGATAAATTACAAAATTTACCTGTAAATTATTACGATACGAATCAACCAGGAGACATTGTTTCAAGAATTACAAATGATGTTGATTTAATAAGTAACTCTTTAGCAAGTGTTGTGAATGAATTATTAACGTCAATTATTACTTTAGTTGGATCACTTGTTATGATGTTTATCTTGAACTGGGCGCTAGCATTTGTAGTACTATTATTTGTCCCAGTAATGGTATTGTTCACAATGAAAGTAGCAAAAACAACTAAAAAAGGATTTGTTGCTCAACAAAAACATTTAGGTGCATTAAACAGTATAGTTGAAGAGAGTATTTCAGGACTTAAAGTAGTAAAACTATACGGACAAGAACCTGAAATTGTAAATGAATTTAGTGTAAAAAATACACAACTTAAAAAAGCAGGATTTAAAGCTCAAGTATATGCTGGAGTTATAATGCCTGTAATAAACTTCATGAATAACTTAATATATTTAGTAATTGTCGCAGTTGGAGGGTTATTATTTATCTCTGGAAGAGTAGCAATTACAATTGGAGATATCTCTGCAATAACAGCTTACGCTAGACAGTTTATAAGACCAATTGCTAACATAGCTCAATTATTCAATGCACTTCAACAAGGAATTGCTGGAGCAGAAAGAGTCTTTACATTAATTGACGAAGAAGATGAATATTTAAGTGATGGAGAAACAACTGTTGAAGATTTCAAAGGATGTGTAAAATTTAACGATGTTACTTTTGGATATGTTAAAGGTAAAACAGTATTGAAAAATATATCATTTGAAGCCGAAGTAGGAAAGACTGTTGCTATTGTTGGTCCTACTGGAAGTGGAAAAACAACAATTATTAACCTTCTAAATCGTTTTTACGATATTGATTCTGGAAGTATTGAAATTGATCACAAAAATATCACAGAATACAAAAAAGATGATTTAAGAAAGAAAATCGGAGTAGTTCTTCAAGATACACATTTATTTAGTGGAACTGTATATGATAATATTGTTTATGGTGATTTGTCTGCAACAAAAGAAGAAGTTATCGAAGCAGCTAAAATGGCAAATTCACATGATTTCATTATGAAACTTCCTGATGGATATGATAGTGAAGTATATGAAGGTGGACAAAACTTCTCTCAAGGGGAAAGACAATTAATTTCTATTGCTAGAACGATACTATCTAATCCTGATATCTTAATATTAGATGAAGCAACATCTAATGTTGATACAAGAACAGAATTTAAGATTCAAGAAAGTATGAGACATTTAATGAAAGGTCGAACTAGCTTTGTAATAGCACATCGACTTCAAACAATTAGAAGTGCACACAAAATACTCGTAATACATGATGGAGAATTAATTGAAAGTGGAACACATAACGAATTACTTGATCAAGAAGGATTCTATTACGAATTATATACAACACAGTTTCATGAACTATTAAAAGATATTAAAGGCTGATTTTAGCCTTTTTTCTTTTATTATAGGTCAATAAGTTATATAATAATTTTGGAGATGATATTATGAGAAGACGTTTTGGAGATCGTAAAGACGGGTTTAAATTACGAAAAGCAGATCCATTTTTCAGACTTATTCCTTACATTATGAAAGATCGAAATGATGCTCATGTTTTATTTGAGGATCGTATTTATTTAGAAAAAACAGAAATGCTAATAAGACAACTAAGAAAAGAAGGACATAAAGTAGGGTTCTTACATATTGCTATTGCAAGTATAATTAGAGTATTAAGTCAAAAGCCCAAAGTAAATAGATTTGTTATCGGTAAAAAAACTTATGCACGAAAAGAAATATCTGTTTCTTTAGCAGTTAAAAAAGAAATGAACGAAGAAACAGAAGAAACAACAATAAAAGTTATCTTTGATCCAAAAGATACTATTTATGATGTGATTGAAAAAGTTAATAGTGAAATTGAGAAAAACAAGAATACTTCAGATGAAAATAGAGCAGATAAGGCAGCGAAAATCTTGACTTATATGCCAGGATTCTTATTAAGCTTCACAATGTTTTGCATTAGATTCTTAGATAACAGAGGACTATTACCTAGATTTTTGACTGATTTATCTCCATTCCATTCAAGTATCTTTTTGACTGACTTAGGTTCGTTAGGAGTAAAATCTGTTTATCATCATATTTATAATTTAGGAACAAATTCGTTTTTTATTGCTTTTGGTAAAAAATCAAAGGAACAATATATAGATGAAGAGAGTAATACGAAAATTAGGAAAGCAATGGATTTAAAAATTGCTGTAGATGAAAGAATTGTTGATGGATATTATTTTGCTTTAGCTATTAAAATGTTATTAAGAATAATAGGGAATCCCGAAGAATTATTGACTCCTCCAGAAACAGTAGTTATTGATAACGAAATTTAATTTCTCTTATTTATAAAAAAATCCAATTTAGGTGTTTACAATGGTATTTAACTATGCTAAACTAAACGAGGTTGAATATTACAACTAATAAAAAAAGAAAGAGGTGATGGTAATGATTAATCAAAAATATGTAATGAGAACACATAATATTTCTGACAGAGGTCTTTTTGTTATGCCTATACCGTCACTTATGAATAGATTATAGCTTAGTAAATACATTTATTTATTGTATTTAGTATTATGCTTATTTTATGTCTTTCATCTGCTGATGAGAGACATTTTTTATTGAGAGAGGTGAAGAAAATGAATATACTAAGCGTATCAAAGCTACAAAAGGAATTTAACGGAGAAATTTTGTTTAAAAATGTCTCTTTTGAGATAAATAGCAAGGATAA
>DAOWHG010000119.1 GCA_030641535.1 Mycoplasmatota bacterium
CTACTTTACGGTTGGTAGTTATATCTTCATCTTCTCCTTATTAGTAATTTTATCATTACTACTTGGACGAAGATTTAACAAGAAAATATTTGGAAAATCAGTGATTACGTCACTGAAACAAGAGTAGGTGACCTCATGATAAAAATTAATGGCTTAGATAAATATTTTAACCGTAAAAAAAGCAATGAAATACATGTTATACATGATATTACTCTTGAACTACCTGAAAGAGGGTTGGTTGTTTTACTTGGGCCTTCTGGTAGTGGGAAAACAACATTACTAAATGTTCTTGGAGGACTTGATAAAGTTCAAAGTGGATCTATAGAGTTTGAAAAACAAATAATTAACAGATATAGCTCTCGAGTTTGGGATGAAATTAGAAATAAAGATGTAGGATATATCTTCCAAAATTACAACCTATTAAAAGGACTAACTGTTTACGATAATATTGCTTTAACTTTGAATATGGTTGGAGTTGTTGATAAGGATGAAATTGATAAAAGAATAGATTATATATTATCTAATATTGGAATGGGTAATTTCCGTAAAAGAAGAGCGTTCCAATTATCTGGAGGACAACAACAACGTGTTGCTATTGCTAGAGCTTTAGCTAAGAACCCTAAGGTTATCATAGCGGATGAACCTACAGGAAACTTAGATTCAAAAAATACAATTGATATAATGAACATCATTAAAAAGATATCAAAAACAAAATTAGTTGTATTAGTAACGCATGAAGAAGAACTTGCAGACTTTTATGCAGATAGAGTTATTAAATTAAAAGATGGGCAAATCATTGAAGATTATGGAAATAATTCTACAACAGATTTAAATTTAAAACATGATACTGATATTTATTTGAAAGACTTAAATGAATTGCCTAGTGCTAGTAATGAAGTTGTTAAGTTAAAAGTGTATTCAGATGAGTTAGTTGATCCTAATTTTGATGTTAAACTAATCGTTAAAAATAAAACATTATACTTAGATATAAAGACAGAGGACTATAATAAAATAAAATTAATAACTAAAGACTCTGAAGTTAAGATTCTTGATAAACATTTTGTAAAAGTTACAAAAGATGATTTTGAAGAATCATCATTTGATTTGGATGGTATTGTTAGTGAGGAACTAACAATTGATAAAAGAAGTGTAATTACTTTTAGAGAATCATTAAAACTAGCTATTGCAAGATTAGGCCAAACTACAAGAGTAGGTAAACTATTTTTTGTAGGATTTATTGGTGGTGCTATACTGATTGCGATTGCTGTTGGTATGCTTTCGAGTGTTTATCATTTAGATTCATCGAAGTTCCTTACTGGAGCTAAAGAAACTGTTGTTTTTGATTATGATGAATATACTTATGATGAATTATTAGCTCATGAGGATGAAGAATCAATAGAATATATAAATTTAATAACAGGAGTTACTCAAATCAACGCCGTATTACCGGTGGTATATCAAGCTTGGGATACTGATACTCAGTTTTTTAGTAAACCTGTAATAAGTAGTAATCTAGATAGTTCAGAGTTAATGATCGGAAGAAATGTTGAAGATTATGACGAAATAGTTCTTGATTATTTGGTTGTTGAAACTTTACTTGATTCAACTTATTTCCAAAATTCAGGGATTACTACTGTAAAAGATATGTTGAATGTTGAATTGCATATATCACTTGTAGGATTAGAAGCAAATTATGACTATCAATTAAAAATTGTAGGAATAAGCGATACTGGTAATAAAGTATATTACGCTAAAGAAGAAACAATGTATATGATTGAAACCAGCGTTGCAATCTATGAAGTATTTGAAGATATGATTGTTATAAGTGAAGGTGAATTACCAGAGGATAATGAAAACATTCTAATGTTTGACGATCCTGATATTTCAATTCCGATGGCTTCTCGTACCTTAATACAATTAGACACAATGTTTCATGTATCTGGATTGTATACAACAACTGAAGATGTTATTCCGGATTATATGATATCTTTAGATTCGCTTAAAGAAATATATTACGTAAACACTTATACTGAAAGAGGACAAGAAATTTATGTATATTCAAATGACATTGAAGGTACAATTGATTATTTTGAAGATTTAGGAATTGAATCATATAGCTTGTATGAAATTGAGAGAAGAGAGTATCGAATAAACCGATTAGCTGAAAGTGTAGGAACAATGATATTTACTTTTGTTGTATTAGCTTCAATGAGTGCAAGTTACTACTTCATAATTAGATCTTCATTAATCTCGAGAATTTATGAAGTTTCTGTTTACCGTGCACTCGGAGTTTCTAAAGGAGACATTAGGAAAATATTTATTACTGAAATTGTATTGATTACGACTATTACTTCACTTGTTGGATATTTAGGAACTAATTACTTACTCATAAAAGTTCAAGGTATTACTGAAGATTTTTATGAATTTATCCATATATCTGTTTATAGTTTCTTTGGAGGTATATTATTAATTTATTTCATCAATATCCTATCAGGATTAATTCCTGTTTCAGGATTGTTGAGAAAAACACCTGCTGAAATTTTAAGCAAATACGATTTCTAAAAAGAAGGATGCGTGCATCCTTTTTCTTTGTTTTCCTTTGATTGTATTTGATAATAAAGAGACAATAGACTATAATTAATATATAGACTAAATACATTGCAAACGGGGTGATAATATGATTGATCATATCTTTATTAAGAACTATAAAGCATTTGAAAGAGAAAATATTCCCCTTGATAAGAACACATTATTTATTGGTACTAATTCTTCAGGTAAAACAACAATTTTGGAGGCATTAGACCTATTTTTTAATAATGTTTTTCATCATGAATATGTTCGTGATATCAACGAAGATATTGTGATTGAAATTCATGTGAACGATGAAAGATATCGAAAAGTGTATAAGAGTCCTAATTATATTATTGATTTTGGTGAATGTATTGGAAATATGTTTGATATAAATCATATAAATTATTTATATGTTCCAAAACATATTTACGCTCCGAAATTACTGAATGACATTCTATCGATTAATTTAGCTTCAAATATTAATGATATTGAAAAGGGAAAAGTATTTAGAGTGTTTGATTACTTGGATGGTAAATTAGGAAATAATATTTATAATTTATTTAAGATTGAAACTAAATTTCAAATGAATATAAACGATGGAGTTAGTTTTAAAAGGGAAGAGTATACAAAAATAATATCTAATATAACTTATCAGTACACAATTATTGGAATTGATAACTTTGAAGATAACTTTGATTTAAAAGCACTTAGTGATATTACTGAGTATTCATACCAAACAATATTTACTTCGAAACATAAAGACGTTGTTTCTAATTTTGATTATTCAGTAAAAGCTTTATACAAAGACGATATTAAACATGAATTAGACACTATCACAGAGTCGTTTGAAAAGAACCATAAGAAGAAATTGCTTCTTGTAGAAGGAAAATACGATGTAGCTTGGTTTGAAAAAGGACTTAGTCTTCTTGATGAGTTTAGTAATTATCGAGTGATTCCTTGTGGTGGATATGGAAATATTCAGTATGTTAGAACACAATTAGAAAAAGAAGGTTATAAAACAATAACAATAACTGATGGAGATGTATCTTCTGAAGATTCATTAAAAAGAGAAGTTATTGAGCTATATGCTGATATAAATTATGTTAATTCAAGATTTAATACTAACTTCAAGGAAATCCCACGTTCCAAAAAGACTTTCTTTAGAAGGTTCAATGTGAAAGACGACGTTGTTAAGAAAGTACTGAGTAGTTGGGCAAAGAAAAATTTAACACTTGATTCGGTATTTGTACAAGAATTAGATACATTAATAAACTGAAACAGGAGAGAGGTTACAAAATGAAATATTATGCCAAATGTAATGGCGTTTTCAATAAAAATAGTGTTCAAATGATTGATAAAAACGATGAGGTTTATTATACAATTGAACACGCAAAACTTCCGATTATTTTAGGATTGGTAATTAAAGATGAGATAAATCAAAGAACATACAGAGTTAACTATAATCCTTTAAAGTTTAAGAAAAGATTTCAATTAGTAAACGAAGAAAAGAAACCTGTTATGGCTCTTAGTGTAGGCCTTAAATATCTGCACAGATTGGAATATAATAATAAAATATTCTGCTGTAAAGGAAGTATTTGGAAAATAAATTACAAGCTGTACGATATTGATAATGTAGTAGCAACTCTAAAAGTCGTGAAAATAGATAAAGAACGTTATTTTGAAATATATTTAGCGGATAACAAGAATATATTGCTAGCACTCGCAATGTTAGTTGTAGCGCAATCTATAAGAGAAAGATTATTCGTAATCTAAAGGAGGCATTATGAAGTATTATATCAAGCAAAAAGTATTTTCATTGAGAGACAAATTTTTAATTAAAGATTATGCTCAAAACGATTTATATCAAGTTGAAGGTAAATTCATGTCATTAAGTAATAAGTTACAGTTAATGAATATGGATGGATCACAAGTTTTAAATTCTAAAAAAGTATTATTTAGATTTTTACCTCTTTATCATATTTATTCAAATCATGATGAAGAATTAGCTACTATAAAAAGAAAATTTGCGTTTAAACCAAAATTTGAAGTTACAGTAGGTAATAAAGAATTTGAAGTTGCAGGGTCTTTCTTTGCTCATTCTTTTACTATTAAGAGTGGGATGCAAGAAGTAGCTTCTATTTCAAAGAAGGTATTCTCTTTTGGAGATTCATATGAAATTGATATTTTTGATGAAGTTCAAAAAGAATTATTCTTATTTATTGTAATTATCATTGATCAAGTAATTCATGAACAACGCAAAAGAAACATAAGATAAGATGGGACATTGTTTAATCTGTAATGGCTCAACAGAAATATTGGAGGATAA
>DAOWHG010000009.1 GCA_030641535.1 Mycoplasmatota bacterium
TACTGTAGATTTAAGTAATTATGAGATTATCAATGCATATAATGGTAATGCTTGGGATTATACAAATGTTATACAATATGGATATATTCTTCCTCTTGTAGGAACATTAAACGCTGGAGAAACTTACGTAATTTATAATGCAGATTGTGTTGCATTAGATGGAGAATCTCAAGATGTACTTATTTCTGATCCATTATTCCCTACAAGTTTAACAAGTTACCTTGAATCTACTTCAAGTGCTGTTGGATTTAATGGAGACGATACTATTGGATTGTTCAAGAATGATGTTCTTATTGACGTTATTGGACAAATCGAAGTAGATCCAGGATCTAATTGGCCTGTTGGTGATGGAGATTTATTAGGAGGAACTACTGCCAATGTTATTATGGTAAGAGTACCTACTGTTACTATGGGTGAAACTGATTGGGCTGTTGGAGCTATGCAATGGATAGTATCTGCAGATGATAGAGATTATTCTACAGTTGGTGTTCATACATATACACCTGCTCCTTAATTACTATATTGAAATATATTAAAAACACTACTTGAAAAAGTGGTGTTTTTTTTGCTTGAATATGCTATAATTTAATGTTAAAGAAAAGTCAAAAATAGAAGGTGAAAGAAAATGAAAAAAGGATTATTATTAATTATATTAGGAATGGTTATAACATTATCTGGATGTAAAGAAGATGAAATAGTACAAGGAGTTGTTTTTAATTTAGAAGGAGACACTCAAATTGATTTATTTGTTGACGATGCATTTGTTGATGCTGGATTTACTGCAACTGATGCAGGAGTAGATATTAGTGAATACATAACAATAACTGGAACGGTTGATATTACTGCTGCAGGAACTTACTTTATAGAATATGTTCTAGTTTATAATGAGCAAACAAGAGTGTTGTTAAGAACTATTACAGTTACAACTGTACCATTAACTGATATTGAAATATCAGAAGTGATATTTGACGATATTACAGTGGTAGCTGAAACATTAGAAGATATTGATTTGGATACTTATAATACTGAGTATGCGAGTACTATAGTTTGGAGTTCTGATACTGAAGCTATTATTTCTGCAGCTGGAGTAGTTACGAGACCTGATTATGGGTTAGGTAATGCAACAGTTATTATGACAGCAACTGTTACAGTTAATTCTGTTGATTATACTGAAGAATTTACTGTAGTTGTTTTAGAAGGTGAAGAGCCATATAGTGGTTCTGGTACTGAAATATTTATATCTGAATATGTTGAAGGTGGAAGTTATAATAAAGCAATAGAATTGTTTAATCCTACTGCTAGTTCAATTACTTTAACTGGATATACATTGAATCTTTATTCTAATGAAGCTACTGAAGCATCTTTTACTTTAGATTTAGATGCCTACACAATCGCTTCTGGTGATGTGCTTGTGCTATATAATAGTGGTTCAGTAACTGCGATTAGTGATGTTGGAGATGACAGTGCTGGTGTTGTAAACTGGAATGGAAATGATGCTATTGGTCTTTATAAAGATGATGTACTTATTGATTTATTCGGAATAATTGGAGATAATCCTGAAGATTTTTGGGTTGTTGGAGATGCAACAACAAAAGATTATACATTAGTGAGAAATTCTTCAGTTACAGGACCTGTTGCAACTTGGGATCCAACTGAATGGACAGCTTTCCCTAAAGACACATTTACTAATTTAGGATCACACGAAACAGAATAATAACAAGACTAGATTTATAGGAGTTTGATTATGAAGAAAGTATTTATTTTTGGATTGATGTTTGTTGGGATGTTGTCATTAACAGGGTGTTTAAGAACTACCAATACAGATACCATTGATTTTATATTGAATGGTGATGTGTTTATTGAAATGACAACTGAAGAAATATATACAGAGCCAGGGTTTATTGCGACTAAGGGTGGTATTAATCTTCAAAATTACGTAGCTGTTAGTGGTGAAGTAGACGAAGACACACCAGGTAAATATTATATTAATTATGTGTTAAATTATGAAGAAACAGTTATGAATCTCATACGTTCTATAACTGTAGTTGATGCATATGATGCTAATGATCCTGATAGAATATTATATGATGGTTCATGTGAAAATGTGGAGATTCATTATATTGATTTAGATGCAATGGGAGACTCTACTTTAATTGATTGTGGAGATTATGAGATAGTTATTGACGCTGGAACAACTGGTGTTGGTAGAGATTTAGTAGTTCCTTACTTACAAGATTATGTTACTGATGGAATTATTGAACTAGTTATTGCTACTCATCCTGATTTTGATCATTTTGGTGGATTTACTGGAGATGGCGTATTTAGTGCTTTTATAGTTGAAAGAATATTGGATTTTGGATATGAAAAAGATACTAATATATATGATGATTATGAATTAGATAGATTTTTAGAAGAAGCAATTGTATGTTCAGGTAGCGAAGCACTTGCTGGGCTTGAAGGATGTCAGCCATATTATACAATTACTGAGGATTTAGTTTTAACAGTAATTGATACAGGCTTTTATGATGGATTAGACAGTAATCATAATGAAAATAGTATTGTAGTACTTTTGCAACACGGTGATCTTTCGTTCTTGTTTACTGGAGATGCTGAATTTGAAGCTGAAGAACATATGATAGATTCTCTTGAACATGTTGATGTATATAAGGCAGGACATCATGGAAGTAAAACTGCGAATAGTGAAATATTCTTAGCGGATATAACTCCTGAAGATATCATAATAAGTGTTCATTTTCCAGATGACGATGATGGAGAGAATCAATACTCTATACCGCAACAAGAAGCTATCGACAGGTTATTTGGATATACCGATAATATATATGCCACAGGAGTAAATGGACATATTGTTTTAGTTAGTAATGGTGAAACATATTCGATTACAGGTAGTGAAAATAGCACATTATTAAAAGATTCATTATGGTTTGCAGAACATCGGGTATACCCAACAGAATAGAGGATTTATTATGAATAGATTTAGAATAGTATTTATGGCATTATTGTTAGTTCTTCTTACTTCTTGTAGTACTGATGAGGTAGTTGGATATGACAATATTGTTTTACCTGATTTATCAGGATTAAATGAAACAGAAATAAGAGAAATATTTGATAATTTAGATCATCTTGTTACTTTTGAGTATTATGATGAAGAAAGTGAACTAGATTCAAATATATTTATCGAGTATAAAGAATTTAGTACTGGAGATATAATAAATGAAACAAATGATTTGGTTGTAATTGTATATCCTGTTTATACAGGGGATCCATCCTTTATAACTCTTCCTGATTTAACGGGACTTTATAAAGATGAGATTATTACTTTATTTGAAGACTTAGGAATAGATCTATCATTTACATATAATACGGATTTTGAGCAAAACACACCAAATATGTTTATAAGCTATGGACAATTTCTTTTTACAGGGAATTCATTTAGTGTAAACAGCATATTGCCCATAATTATTTATCCGGATTTTAGTGATAATACAATCTATTTCTCTCCAATAGAAATGGAATATGATGGACCAGGGTTATCTGAAGAATTTAAAGATATCGATCCATTAGATCCAAGAGGAGGATATTTTGAGGTTACTTTGAAATATTGCGGAGATGGGGATACGGCTGTGTTTAACTATCCTACAGAAGTATATGACGCAATTGAAAGTTCTGCGAAAAGTGTAAGATTCTTAAATATGGATACCGAAGAAACATTTGGTGGTGGAGAAGAAGAGTGGGGAAAACCTGCGAGTGTATATACATGTGAACTTCTTACTTCTGCTGAGATGATAATTTTACAGACAGATCCAGGTGATAATTTACTAGGGACTTATGGAAGATTGCTTTCTTGGATATGGATTAAACAGCCTAGTGAAGACGAATATCAATTATTAAACTATATAGTTGTTAAACAAGGATTAGCTCAAGTTAAGTATGAATTTGGAGCTGGAGAAACAATCAGTTACGGTGACCATACTTATAATGAGTGGATGCATTTAGCAGAAGATTACGCATATTTAAATCATCTTGGACAATGGGGAGAACTTTACGATTACTACTGGAATTACGAAGAAGATGAGCCAAATTGGACTAGATGGAACTAATACTAAAAACTACTAATTGAAATTAGTAGTTTTTTTGATGTATATTATAGTTTCTAAGGCGCATTTGTGGTATAATTAAATGTTATTTTAGAGGTGGTATTATGTATAAAGAAATCATGGATTTAATAAGAAAATATGAGACGATAATTATTCATCGTCACAAAAATCCTGATGGAGATGCACTAGGGTCTCAATTAGGACTTAAAAGACTAATAGAATTAAATTTTCCAAATAAGCTAGTTTATGCTGTTGGAGATGAAAATACTTTTGTATTTTTAGGGAAAATGGACATCATTGATAATGATGTTTATAATAATGCCCTGGCTATAATTTTAGATGTATCTGTTCCTCATTTAGTGAGTGACGATAGGTACGAATTGGCTGATCATATCATAGTTATAGATCATCATTTAAATCCCGCAGAAATTGGGGATACTGTATTTATTA
The DNA here is from genome assembly GCA_030641535.1 of Mycoplasmatota bacterium. Lineage (GTDB taxonomy): Bacteria > Bacillota_I > Bacilli_A > Izemoplasmatales > Izemoplasmataceae > JAFGXW01. Next base: position 4,566 of record DAOWHG010000009.1, read on the forward strand.
ACAGTACTTGTATCGCATGTTCGCAAATAATATGTGATTTAGCTATTACAAATAATCTTAAACTAGATAAAATTGGGGCTACTCCTCTTCTAACTGGACTTGTAACTGATAGTGGTAGATTTTTATACCCTATGACAAGTGCTAAAACATTTAAAATGGCTGCTTATCTTATCGAAAGAGGCGCAGAGATTCAAGACGTATATGACAGATTATATACTACATCATTAAATTTCAAAAAATTACAAGGTTATTTTTTGAATAATTTCAAGATGACAAAAAATAAAGTTGCATATATGAAAAATGATTTATCTGTTAAAGATAAATTCAACGTTTCAACATTCACTGTTTCAAGAGCTATGGTTAACCAAATGAGTGGTGTTGAAGGTGTTAATATTTGGGCGAATTTTACACTAGATGAGCAAAATGTAATTCAAGTAGAGTTAAGAAGTAAGAGATTATCAATTGTTGAGGTTGCTAGGAAATATGGTGGAGGAGGACACGCACTTGCTTGTGGGTGCACCTTGAAATCGTTTGAAGAAGCTAATTTAGTACTCAATGATTTAGATGCATTGTTAGAAAAGGAGAATCAAAATGGATAAAGAAAAATTATTACAAATATATGAAAAGATAGAAGAGTATCAAAAAATAATTATCTCTGTACATAAGAGACCTGATGGGGATTGTTTAGGATCTGCATTTGGATTAAAAGATATAATAAAGACTACTTGGCCAGAAAAAGAAGTTTACGCTGTTGGTGAAAATGTGGGCTATTTAAGCTTTTTGGGTCCTGTTGATGAGATCAAAGATAATGTATTTAAGGGAGCTTTAGTAATTAGTGTTGATACAGCTTCTGAAGATAGAATTTGGGATCAAAGATACAGTACAGGAGACATGTTGATTAAGATTGATCATCATATTCCAGTCCATAACTTTGGAGATATTGATTATGTAGATACTGGGAGACCTTCTTGTACATTGATCATTATGGATTTGTTTAATCTATTTAATGATAAATTAAAAATGTCTGATATCGGAGCAAAAGCATTATATACTGGAACATTAACAGATACTGGAAGATTTAAATATACTGGAGTAGATGGAGACACTTTTAGGAGTGTGGCAACATTATATGATAATGGACTTAGTACTAAAGAAGTGTATAGTAATCTTGATGTTAGAACTGATCAATTAACTAAATATAAAGGATATTTCTTGCAACATTATAAGAAAACAGAAAACGGAGTTGCATATATTAATATTTTACCGAGACACGTTAAGAAATTTAAAGTTTCTTTAGGTGAAGCATCGAGCTTAGTGAATGAATTAGGGTATTTTGATGATTGTCCTATCTGGATATTATTTGCTGAATATGAAGGTAAAATAGTTAGAGCTAGAATGCGCTCTAAAGGCCCAGCTATTGATAAATTAGCAAACAAATATGATGGTGGAGGTCATAGATTAGCCTGTGGTGCTAATCTTGGAACTTGGAAAAGAGCTAAACTATTATTGAAGGAAGCAGACTTACTTGCTAAACAATATAAAGAGGAGTTATAAAACTCTTCTTTTTTTTGATTTTTTGTTTGATATCATATAATATTATGTTATATTCTTTATGGTATGAAACTACGGAGGTAAACATATGAATTTATTAGCTGATGCAGTAGTAATTGATTGGAAGGTAACAATTTTTGCGATTGTTGGGGGACTTGGGATTTTCTTATATGGAATTAACCTTATGGGAGATTCTTTAAAGGCTTTAGCAGGTAGTAAATTAAAAATAATTATTGAAAAAACTACAAATACTCCTTTAAAAGGAATCGTTGTAGGGATTGTTATTACTGGATTGATTCAGTCTTCTTCTGGTACTACTGCTTTGACAGTAGGATTAGTTAGAGCTGGATTAATGACTTTGCCTCAAGCTATTGGAGTTATTATTGGAGCTAATATTGGGACAACAGTGACATCTTTCTTGCTTGGATTACCAATTAAAGAATATGCTTTACCAATTATGGCAATGGGAAGTTTCTTTATATTTTTTATGCATTCTAAAAAATATAAACAGTTTGGTGGAGTTCTGCTAGGTTTTGGGATGTTGTTCTTTGGACTAGATGTTATGGGTGGAGCTTTAAAAGCTTTAGTAAAATTACCTGAATTTGCAAACGCGTTAACTGCTGTTGGAGATATTCCGATTTTAGGTTTAGTTGTTGGGTCTGTAACTACAGCAATTGTTCAATCAAGTAGTGCAACAATAGGTATATTACAAGGTTTGTATTCAACAGGTGCTGTGCCACTAGTTGGAGCAATAGCGATTTTGTTTGGTAGTAATATAGGGACTACAGTTACTGCTGTATTTGCCTCTATAGGAGGAAGTGTTGCTGCAAGGAGAACTGCTGCAGCCCATGTATTATTTAATGTTATGGGAAGTTTGGCATTCATGTTAATTTTGGGACCATATACAAAATTGATTACTTGGGTTGAAGGAAGATTTTTGGGTGGAGAACCAGTCGCTATGACAATATTCTTTGCCCACTTTGGATTTAACTTAGTAAATACAATTATTTTCTTCTTCTTAATTAAGCAATTAGTTTGGATGGTTACTAAAATGATCAAAGGGGACGATATGTTGATTGAAGTTGATGTAGATGCACTCCAAGACCACTTAATTGAAGAATCTCCATATTTGGCATTAGAAAGCGCTAAAGTGGTTGTATTAAATATGGGAAGAATAACAAAACAGATGTTTGAAGGGGTTATGGAATATTCTTTTACAAATAAGAAGAAAGCTTTAGAAAATGGTGAACAAATTGAAGAAATGTTAGATACTATTGATAATAAAGTTCACGATTACTTAGTTAAGATAGCTCAATTTGGATTAGACGAAGATGCTTCACAATTACAAGCTTCTTACGTTGATACAATTAGAGATTTTGAAAGAATTGGAGATCATTGTACTAATATATTTGAATTCTTTGAACACCGATATGATAGTAAAATTGTGTTAAGTGCAGAAGCCAAAGATGAATTAACAAGGCTTTACGATGTTGTTTTAGAAACAATTAGTTTTACTCTTGATGCTTTTGAAACACAAGATAAAGATATTGCTCATAAAGTAATGGAAAGAGAAGATATAATTGATCGTTTAGTTATTAGAAACCGTAAACGTCATATTAAAAGACTTAATGATCGTGGTTCTGTTGAAACAATTGATGGATTCTATGTCGATATCTTATCGAATGTTGAACGTATTGGAGATCATTGTAATAATATAGTAATTAATATAATACAAGAAAGCTACTATAATGAAGAATTGGATTATGATTATTAATGTACTAGTATTTTGTTATAAATATTCAATTAAAAGATAAAAGTTCACCCTTTTATCTTTTTTCTTGCATAGATTATAAACATAATATATAATAATATAGCACTAAATATTTAAAGTGTTATATTAATGTGATATAATATCTAGTGGTTTGGTGATTATATGGAAAAAGTAATAATAGATTTTAGAATGAATTCGCTTGATAATAAAGTGGAATTCACTACTATAGGCGAATTTGACAAACATGAACTTAAGTTTATAGATAATGAGGAAACTGATCATTATATAATTTTCAAAAATGATACTGTTGAATATTATAAAAAAGGCCTAATGGATATGAAATTTATATTTGATTTAAAGAACAATACAAAAGGTATATATAAAGTAGATAATAATCCTTTTGTGTTTGATATTGTAACTACAAAATTAGAAAGCAATGGTAATAGGTTAGTTATTAAGTATAATTTGATTCAAGATAATGAAATTATTAATCAAAGTGAACTTAATATAAAATATTCTGTTACTAAGGAGGAGTAAATATGCAAAATATTAAAGAGCAATCATTAATTGATTCAGCAGAAAGAGTAGTAAGAAAGAAAAAAACACCGTTAGATTTATATGCTTTATTTAATGTTGTTTGTGCTGAAAAAAGTCTTAATGAAGAGGAAAAATCATCTTTAATTACTCAGTTTTATACTGATTTGATTACTTCTGCTAAATTTGTTTATACTGGAGACAATACATGGGATCTTAAAGAATTCCAAAAAACCGATTTAAGAGAAAAAGACGGATTTTATTATAAAGAGTATACTGTTATTCCAGATACTTTAGAGGAATTAGAAGCTAAAGAAGCTAAAGCTAAGGCGAAAATTAAAACAAAAGCAAAAGCGAAAGCCAAAGCGAAAGCAAAAGCCAAAGCAAAAGCCAAAACTAAGCCAGTTGTTGAAGAAGTAGTTGTTGAAGAAGTGGTTGTTGAAGAAGTGGTTGTTGAAGAAGCGGTTGTTGAAGAAGTGGTTGTTGAAGAAGCGGTTGTTGAAAAAGAAGTTAAAAAAGAACCGGTTGTAAAAGGTAAGAAAGCTGTTAAAAAAACCGAAGCAGAATCAAAAGAAGCAAAAGATGGCAAGGTTGAAGAATATGAAGAAGAAGTATTTGACGAATTCGAAGATGAGTTTGATGAAGAAAAATATAACGAATATATGGATACTTATGAAAATAAGTATGATGAAAAATAAAATTACTATTGAATTATAATTTATCATTTGATATAATCTTTATGGGCACTTAAGATTTAAAGTCCTCCTGTCTGGGAGGACTTTTTTTATTATTATAAAGAGGTGAAAATAATGAAGCATAAAGAGGTGAAAATAATGAAGCAAACAAAGTATATATTTGTTACTGGAGGAGTGGTTTCAAGTCTTGGTAAAGGGATTACTGCATCTTCACTTGGACGTTTGTTGAAGAACAGAGGATTGAAAGTTTTTATGCAAAAGTTTGATCCATATATAAATGTAGATCCAGGAACAATGTCGCCATACCAACATGGTGAAGTTTTTGTAACTGATGATGGAGCTGAGACTGACTTAGATTTAGGCCATTATGAAAGATTTATTGATGAAAATTTAAGTAAGGCAAGTAATATTACTACTGGTAGAGTTTATGCTAGTGTAATTGAAAAAGAAAGAAAAGGTGAATATCTAGGTGCTACTATCCAAGTTATTCCACATATAACTAATGAAATTAAAGATAAATTAATTCAAGCAGCTAATGAATCAGAAGCTGATATTGTAATTACTGAAATAGGTGGAACAGTTGGGGATATTGAATCTTTACCATTTTTAGAAGCAATTCGTCAATTTAGGAGAGATGTTGGATATAAAAACACTATATATATACACAATACTTTAGTTCCATATTTAAGTGCAGCAAAAGAATTAAAGACTAAACCTACTCAACATAGTGTTAAGGAACTACGTAGTTTAGGTATTACTCCAGATATTATCGTTCTTCGTACCACTCATTCAATAACTAATCCAATGAGAGAAAAAATTGCATTATTTTGTGACGTAAAGAAAGAAGCTGTTATTGAAGCAAGAGATTGTGAAATATTATATGAAGTAGCTCTTAAACTAAAAGAACAAAATCTAGATGATTTAGTAGTAGATCACTTTGGACTAATTACTAAAGAATGTGATTTACAAGAATGGAAAGCATTAGTGGAAAGAGTGAAAGCACTAGATAAAGAAGTAACCATTGCATTAGTAGGTAAATATGTTTCTCTACAAGATGCCTATTTGAGTGTTAGTGAGGCATTGAATCATGCTGGGTATTTCCATTATGCAAAAGTAAATATTAAATGGATTAATGCAGGTGAATTAATTGAGGGAGACATAGAATCTTACTTAAAAGATATAGATGGAATAATTGTTCCTGGAGGATTTTGGAAAAGAGCTATAGAAGGGAAAATCAAGGCGATAACTTATGCTAGGGAAAATAATATTCCATATTTGGGGCTATGTTTAGGAATGCAACTAGCCACAATAGAATTTGCTAGAAATGTTTGTGATATGGAGGATGCTAATTCTACAGAAATGAATCCATTTACAAAATATCCAATAATTGATTATTTGCCAGATCAATACGAAGGTATCAATATGGGCGGAACACTAAGACTTGGGTTGTACAATTGTAAAGTTAAGAAAAATACAATGGCTTTTAAAGCTTATGGTAAGACAATGATTAAGGAAAGACATCGTCATAGATATGAGTTTAGAAATGAATATTTAGATAAATTAGAGAAATGCGGATTAGTATTTTCAGGAATAAATCCTGAAAATAACTTAGTAGAAATGATTGAATTAAAGGATCACAAGTTCTTTATTGGAACACAGTTTCATCCTGAGTTCTTATCAAGGCCTCAAAGATCACATCCTTTATTTAGAGAATTTATAGCTGCAGCATTGGATAAACAGTAAGTTATGTAGCCTTATTTTAGACATTTGAAATAAGGCTGCTTTTTTAATGCTTTTTTATATGACAAAAACAGGCATCCCGCACATAACAACTATAAACTGTGAATGGCACAGATTGGGTATTTCTATAAAAAAAACAGACACTAGTATTTTTCTTTTTTTCAAGATAATTTTATGATATAATCAATTTAGACATAATAAGTTTTTATTAATATAGGAGGAATACAATGTTAGGAAAAGTGATTATAGAAAAAGTTTTATATGCTGCTTTAGAAACTAATGCTGACTTTGCTGAAGTGTTTATTGAAGATAAATTCCAAACGGATATATCAATGCTTTCGAGTAATGTTGAAAAGGTAGATAGTTCAAAAGTTTTTGGAGTAGGAGTAAGAGTTGCAAGAGGGTATCATTCAGTTTATGGATATACAAACAGTTCCTTAGAAGACGATTTAGTTAAATTAGCTAGTGATTTAGCCCAGTCTTTCGAAGGTGAAATACTTAATATTAAATTTGAACTAGAAGAAATGAAGGTTGGTAATGCCCACAAAATTAAAATCTTACCTTCTGAAGTATCAATTGAAGAAAAAGTTGATTTAATTAAAAGAGCAAATAAAGCTGCTAGAGATTACGATAAAGAGATTACTCAAGTGGGAATCAGATATACAGATTATGTTCAAAATATCTGGTTAGCAAACACTGAAGGAACATATGTCCAAGATACTAGAGTAAGAACAAGACTTGGTATCAACGCTATAGGAGCTAATGAGGTTACTAAACAATCTGGATTTAATGGTCCTGGAGGACATTATGGATTTGAGTTTTATTCAGACATTATAAATGTAGAAGGTGCAGCAAAAGAAGCTTCACGTGTTGCAATCACAATGTTACATGCAGATGAATGTCCTAGTGGTAAAATGCCTGTAGTTATCGATAATGGGTTTGGTGGAGTAATTTTCCACGAAGCGTGTGGACACAGTTTAGAAGCAACAAGTGTTGCTAAAGGAGCAAGTGTTTTTTCTGGTAAAAAAGGCGAAAAAATCGCTAGTGAATTAGTTACTGCAATTGATGATGGAACAATATCAAATGCATGGGGAAGCGCTACATATGACGATGAAGGTAATCTTCAAAAACGTCGTGTTTTAATAAAAGATGGAATATTAAATAGCTATATGATAGATAAATTAAACGCAAAAAGAATGAATGATGAATGTACAAATTCAGGTCGTAGAGAATCATATCGTTTTGCACCAACATCAAGAATGACAAACACATATATTGCTAACGGTGAATCTACTTTTGAAGAAATTATTGCTGCAACTAAGTTCGGACTATATGCTAAAAAAATGGGTGGAGGTAGTGTTAATCCGCCTACTGGTGATTTTAATTTCTCTGTTGGTGAAGGTTATATGATTAGAGATGGTAAGATTGCAGAACCTGTTAGAGGTGCCACTTTAGTAGGGACAGGATCTGAGGCTTTATTGAAAGTAGATATGGTAGCTAATAATTTATTATCTGCTCAAGGAATGTGCGGTAGTCTTTCTGGAAGTATTCCAACTGATGTTGGACAACCAACTATTAGAGTTTCTGAAATCACAGTTGGTGGAAGAAAGGGGGCAAACTAATGAATTTTGAACTATTATTCAAGGAAGCAAAAGCAAAAGGAATAGAGGATATTCAAGTATATTTAGCTAATGATAGTGATTTTGAAATAGAAGTTTTTAAGGGAGAATTAGATACTTATAATATTGCTTCTACTAAGAAATTATCTGTTAAAGGAATTTATAACGGTAAAATGGGGACGGTTTCTACTGAAATAATAAATGATGATATGATTGATTTTATTGTTGATAGTATTATTGCCTCAGCAAAAACAATAGATTCAGAAGATGAAGTATTTATTTATGAAGGAGACAAGGAATACAAAGTTGTTGAAGGACTTTATAATAGTAGTTTATATGAAGTTGAAGCAAAGAAGAAAATTGAAGATGTTTTCAACTTAGAGAAATTGGTAATGTCTAAGGACGATAGAATTCGCATGGTACAAGCATTTTACGGTGATGGAAGCAGAAATGTTCTTATCCAAAACTCCAAAGGGTTGAAGCTAGAAAAGTTAGTTAATACTGGAATTATGGGTGTTTATGTAATTGCAAGTGATGGTAAAGACCAAAGAACTGGAATTGAGTATTCTCAATCTAATGATTATAAAGATTTCAATTTTGAAGAGTTAGCTACTTTAGGAGCTGAAAAAGCAGTTTCTTTACTTGGAGCAGAACCTTGTGAATCAGGAGAATATGAAATTTTATTAACTAATAATGCAAGTGCAAGTTTGCTTGCCCCTTATGTTTCAATGTTTTCTGCTGAAAGTGTTCAAAAAGATGTATCTTTGTTAAAAGGAAAAGTTGGAGAAGTTGTTGGAAGTAGCATAGTAACTATTGTTGATGATCCATTTATGAAAAAATCAACGAAATCAGGATCTTTTGATGATGAAGGCGTTGCCACTTCATATAAAAAACTAATTAATGAGGGCGTTCTTACTGGGTATTTACATAATCTAAAGACCGCTAAAAAAGACAGTATAAAATCTACAGGTAATGGATTCTTAAGTGGTATTGTACCTACTAATTTCTATATTAAACCTGGAGATTTATCATATGATAAAGCAGTAAAATCAATGAAAAAAGGATTGATTATTACTGAACTTGCAGGGACTCATTCTGGTGCTAATTCTATTAGTGGAGATTTCAGTTTACAATCTTCAGGATTCTTAGTTGAGAACGGTGAAATTGTTAGACCTGTGGCTTTAATTACAGTTGCTGGAAACTATTTAACTATGCTAAAAGATGTTGTTGGAGTTTGCAATGATTTGAAATTTAATTTCTCATTTATTGGAAGTCCTGCAATAAAAATAAAATCATTAGTTGTATCAGGAATTTAAACACTGCGAAAGCGGTGTTTTTTTTGTAACCACTTACATTGTTTAAGTTAAGGCTCATTAGTTTACATTTAAAAATTATTAATGTATAATAATATTGATTTTATAAATATTAGGAGGAAAAATTATGGGACTTGTATCAGCAAAAGATATGCTTATTAAAGCGAGAAAAGAAGGGTATGCTATCGGGCATTTCAATATCAACAATTTAGAATGGATTAAAGCAGTGTTAATTGCAGCTGAAGAATCAAATTCACCAGTAATTTTAGGTGTTTCTGAGGGAGCAGCTAAATATATGACTGGGTACAAAACCGTTGTTAATATGGTTGAAGGAGCTATGGAATTTTTAAATACTTCTGTACCAGTAGCGCTTCATTTGGATCATGGGAGTTATGAAGGTGCTAAAGCTTGTATAGAAGCTGGATTTAGTAGTGTAATGTTTGATGGTTCACATTATGACATTGATGAAAATATTCAAAAGACAAAAGATATCGTTAAATACGCCAATGAAAGAGGAATTAGTGTTGAAGCTGAAGTTGGAAGCATTGGTGGAGAAGAAGATGGTATATTAGGTGGAGGAGAAATTGCCGATCCTAATGAATGTAAATTAATTGCTGATCTTGGTGTTGAAATGTTAGCAGCAGGTATTGGAAATATTCATGGGAAATACCCAGATAACTGGCAAGGATTAAGACTTGATGTATTAAAACAAATTCA
>DAOWHG010000122.1 GCA_030641535.1 Mycoplasmatota bacterium
ATGAACTCTAATAGCTTCTTCTAAAGATACCCATCTTGGAACAAATCTAAGATTTCTTTCATATATTTCTAACTCTTGTTCAAAATCCTCATCATAAACCTCGCAAAAATAATAGAAAGATCTTAAAAAGAAATATGCTCTATCATTATATACATCGTTATATATCTGATCTATATATCCTAAACTCTCATTTACACTACTAACTTTCTTCCCAACTTCCTCTAATACTTCTCTCCTTAAAGCAATATGTCTAATTTCGTGTTCGTTTACTCCTCCTCCAGGAAACTTATACTCGTTAGATTCCTCAGAATAAACTAATAAGATCTTACCATATTTTAAAATTATGGCTCTAACACTGTCTCTATAAATAATTGGCTGATGTCCAAGTAATTTACTTCTTTTATCAAATATTTTTAAAAGTTTCATCTAAGAACCACAATTAACTGAGTAGCAGAATCAAACCCATGTTTTTTAATATGTTTCTTAACTTTATCAGCCTGTTTATCGTAATAATCTTTTTTATCTGAATCTGAAACCTTTTCATGAACTCGATCAATTGTTTCAAATAACCATTCTATTTCTTCATCTGTATTTTCATCTCTTTTTAAATATGCAAAATCCCAAGCATCAACAACAGATAATGAACTCTCTTTTTCTAATATTTCTAATATCTTTTTACTTGTAAAAGTAACTCCATGATAACTTCCTCTTTCACGATCAATTTCAGCAGCGAAATGATGCATCAACAGATGACTTCGTTGACGTTTTGATAGGCTATTACTCATCATTTCACAAAAAATAAGAGCTCCTCCAGGCTTTAACACCCTTTCCATCTCTTTTAATATTGTTCCTACATCTTCTAAATGGTGTAATGAATTTGATAAGCAAACAAAATCAAATAGATCATCTTTAAAGTCCATTTTTGCAGCATCCATTTTGAAGAAATTAATTCGTTCGTCTTTATAAGATTCTCTACACCCTTCAATAGCTCCTTCAAGTAAATCAATCCCAATAATTTCAGAAAAATCATCACAAACATTAAGAATTATATTAATGAAATTTCCATTTCCTGTTCCTACATCAAGTATTTTAGCGAATTTTTTTTGTTCTAAAACAGCTTTCAATTTTTTCACAACCATCATCCTTTAATAACCTGAGATAGTAACATTATAACATATATAGTACGTATACATATAGATATTTCTTGACTACAAAAATCTAGTAAAATAAAAAAAGGACAAAAGTCCTTTTTTATTGTCCAATTGCAAATTTGATTTCCCCAACAACAGCTACTTCTCCATCTACAGAAGCTGTAGCATACCCAAATCCGATAGGTCCTCTTTGTTTTGTGATTTTCACTTCAATTACAAGTACGTCACCAGGTATAACTTTGCGTTTAAATTTACATTTATCAATACCAGCAAAATATGCAATCTTACCTTTATTTTTCTCTACTGATAAAATAATTACTGCGCCAGCTTGCGCCATTGCTTCAACAATTAGAACTCCAGGCATAACATGTTCAGACGGAAAATGACCTTGAAAATAAGCCTCATTCGCACTAACATTTTTTATCGCTACACAAGATATTCCAGGTTCTAATTCATCCACTCTATCAATTAACAAAAACGGATAGCGATGAGGAATAATTTCTTGAATCTGATTACTATTTAACACCATGTTGTTACCCCCTATATTTTCTAAATGCAATAGTTGCATTGTGTCCACCAAACCCTAAACTATTACTTATAGCTACTTCGATATTCTTCTCTTTACCAATGTTTACAGTATAATCTAAATCACATTCAGGGTCAAATGTCTTATAGTTAATCGTTGGAGGAATGAAACCATCTTTTATAGCTAAAACACTAAAGATTGCTTCAATTGCTCCACTTGCTCCAAGCAAGTGACCAGTCATTGATTTAGTACTTGAAATACTCAAATTTTTCGCATGTTCACCGAAAGCTTTTTTAATTGCTAAAGTCTCTGTTTTATCATTTAGCGGAGTTGAAGTTCCATGAGCATTAATATACCCAACCTCTTCTAGCATTACTGAGCCATCTTTAAGTGCCATTTCCATACACTTTTTAGCACCTCTAGCCTCAGGATCTGGAGAAGTAATATGTGAAGCATCACAAGTTGCTCCATATCCAACAATTTCACCATATATTTTAGCACCTCTAGCAACAGCTCTAGAGTATTCTTCTAAGATTAATGATCCTGCACCTTCACCCATAACAAATCCACTTCTGTTTTTATCAAAAGGCATACTAGCACTATTTGGATCATTAGATTTATTTAATGCTTGCATTACTGTGAATCCACCAATTCCTAATGGAATAACACTAGCTTCACAACCTCCAGCAATCACTACTTCTAAATATCCATCTCTTATTGCTCTAAAAGCATCACCAATCGAATTAGCAGCACTTGCACAAGCCGTAACAGCTGATGTAGCAATACCATGAATTCCATATTCAATTGCAATATTACCTGAAGCAATATTTATAATAGCACTTGGAATAAAGTAAGGACTAATCCTATTATATCCTCTAGTTTGTGCTTTATCTTCTTGATTAGCAATCGTTTCAAGACCTCCAATACCACTTCCATAATAAACCCCAATAGCATCTGAATCTTCTTTTTCAAAATCTAATCCAGAATCTAGAACAGCTTCTTTAGTAGCAATTAGTGCGACTTGAACAAATCGATCAGTTCTCTTTAGTTGTTTTTTACCAAAAAATGCCTCAAAATCAAAATTCTTAATTTCTCCAGCAATTTTTACTTCAAGATTACTAGCATCAAAACGTTTAATAAAATCAATACCATTTACCCCATTTTTTGCATTTTCCCACATATCAGTTACATTATTCCCTATTGGGCTTATTGCACCTAATCCAGTAATTACAACTCTTCTTCTCATTATAGTAACCCTCCACTTAATTTAAGATCTAATTTACAATCTCTAATTATTTCATTAACAATATTTTCAACATAATCCATCTTCTCAACTAAATATGCTTTTGCTCCTGTGAAGATGAGTCCCTTATTATCGCCTGATGTACTATTACCCAATTGCTCAGTAATACAATAAGGAATATCTTTTTTATTACATGATTTTAAACAATCTACACAGTATTGTCGTTTTAAATTATGTTTTTCTAAAGTTTTAGTCAAGAAATTTCTTACCACTCTACCAGGTAATCCGGCAGGACTTGAAGTTGTTACAACGTCATCTTCTTTAGCGTCAATAATCATTTGCTTATAAGATTCAACAACATCACATTCATAAGTTGCAATGAATCTAGTAGCAATTTGAACACCATCAGCTCCAACTTTAATCATATCTGCCATGTCATGTCCATCATGAACACCTCCACCAGCAATAATTGGAATCTTAATATTGTATTTTTCTTCATATACTTTTACTACTTCTTTTGTATCAATAACAATCTTTTCTAAACTTTCATAATCTCCATTAGCCATTTGTTCTTTCGAGAATCCTAAATGTCCACCAGCAAGTGGACCTTCACAAACAATAAATGCAGGCATGTAATTATATCTTCTATCCCAACTCTTAAGCATAATTCTCGCAGCTCTTCCACTAGATATTATAAAAGCACCCTTTACTTTACTTCCTGCTAGATACTCTGGTAAATCCAGAGGAAGTCCAGCACCACTAACAATAAAATCAATATCTTGTTTAGCTAAGAAACTTGCATACTCATCATAATGAGTAGCGGCATGCATTAAATTCACACCTAAAATTCCATTTTTCGAGTTAGCTCTTGCTTTATCAATCTCATATTTTAATGCTTCTATATTTGATTTAACTGGATTTTTTCTAAAATTCTTATTTAAGAATCCTGGTTGTGCAGCGCTAATTGTTGCTACAATACCACTATTCATTGCAGCACTTGCTAACTTATTCAAACTTATTCTAATACCCATACCACCCTGGATTATTGGAAATTTTACTACTTTATCGTTAATAGTTAAAGGCTTTAAATTCATTAGATCATTCCACCATTTACACTAATCACTTGTCCAGTAATATAGTTCGCTTTTCGACTAGCCAAAAACATTACTGAAAAAGCAACATCTTCAGCAGTTCCAAATTTATTTAGGGGTATTTGTTTTAAATATTGTTCTTTAATTTCGGGAGTTAAAGAGTCAGTCATTTTTGTTTGAATGAATCCAGGAGCTACAGCATTGCAAGTTACTCCTCTACTTCCAAATTCTTTAGCTAAAGACTTAGTAAGTCCAATAATTCCTGCTTTACTAGCTACATAATTAGCTTGTCCTGCGTTCCCCATTATCCCTACAACACTAGCTATATTTATAATCTTTCCACTTCTATTTTTTAACATATGTCTAGTAACACTCTTACACATATTCCATGTACCTTTTAAATTCACATTAATAACACTGTCAAACTCTTCTTCGCTCATTCTCATCATTAAATTATCTCTAGTTATACCTGAATTGTTTACTAAAATATCAACTTTACCAAAAGTATTAATTGCTTTGTCGACAATTCTTTTAGAGTCATCTAAAATTGACACATCGCCCTTAACGATAATACCTTTACCGCCTAAGTTTTCAATATGCGCCAACAAATCAATCGCTTTTTCTTCTTCAAATAAATAATTTACAACAACATTTGCTTTTGCACTCGCGAAGTGTAAACATATTTCTCTTCCTATTCCTGTGTTACCACCAGTTACAATAACTGTTTGATTTTCAAAAGCACTCATGCTATTCCTCCTTTAAGAAACTTAATAATTTGTTTAATGATAATGTATCTTCAACATTGTAAATGTTTAATTTTCTATCTATTTTTTTAATGAATCCACATAATGTTTTTTTAGGACCAATCTCAATAAAAGTATCTACTCCATTTTCAATTAATTTTTCAATCATTTGATAAAAATAAACACTAGAAGTAATTTGTTTTACCATACAATTTTTTATATCTTTTTCATAGAAATCACCAGTAATATTAACTAACAATTTTTGATCTGGTTCTTCAAGAGAAACATCCTCTAAATATTCACCAAATTTACTACTAGCTTCACTCATTAAATTTGTATGAAAAGGACCACTTGTATTAAGCATAATCGCTCTTTTTGCACCACTCTCTAAAGCTAATTTATTAACCTCAAGAACAGCAGTTTCTTCACCGCTTATCACTAATTGACCATATGTATTATAGTTTGCAATTTTGACGTACCCATTTACATTATTTACTATCTTTTCTAGTACTACAGCATCTAATCCTAAGATAGCACTCATCTTCCCTTCAACATTCGCCGAAGCTTCATTCATGAATTGCCCTCTTTTTTCAATAATCTTTAGACCTGTTTCAAAATCAAAAACATGACTATTTAGAAATGCACCATATTCTCCAAGTGATAATCCAATACTATATTCAGAATTGATATCATGACTTTTTAACACTTCAAGTATCGCATAATACATTGTAAACATCGCCACTTGTGTATAAGCAGTATCATTTAGTTTTTCTTCATTATTAAACAATATATTTTTAATACTATAACCTAGAATTTTATCTGCTTTATCTATTACATTTTTTGCTACTTCAAAGTTTTCATAAAGGTCTTTGCCCATTCCAATATACTGAGCACCTTGTCCAGAAAACATAAATACAATTTTCACTATAATTCTCCCTTATAAACTCGACTGTTTTTAAAGATATCATCTAATATATCTTTTACAGTTCTAATTTCTTTGACAAGTCCTGCGCTTTGTCCTGCCATAATACTTCCATTTTCCATATCGCCTTCGAAAACAGCTTTTTTCAAAGATCCAAGTGTTAATACCTCTAGTTCTTCTAATTTAATGTCGCCATATTTAGTCATTTCTAAATATTTTTTCGCCATTTTATTTTTTATTACTCTTACAGGAGCCCCGGTATTTCTACCTGTTACTACTGTGTCTGTATCTTTTGCTTTAACAACTCTATTTTTATAATTTTCATGAATAGGGCATTCTTTACTTGCGAGTAAAACAGTTCCAATTTGAACTCCCTTTGCTCCTAATACAAATGCAGCATCAAGTCCTCTACTATCAGCTACACCGCCTGCAGCTATAACAGGTATATCAATAACATCACATACTTGTGGAACTAATGTAAAAGTAGTACTTTGTCCAATATGTCCACCAGCTTCAGTACCTTCAACAATTATAGCGTCGGCTCCACTTCGAGCTAATCTTTTAGCATATGCCACACTAGGAACAACAGGGATCACAACGATTCCTGCTTTCTTCCATTTTTTCATATATATACCAGGGTTTCCTGCCCCAGTAGTAACAACTTGTACTCCTTCTTCAATAATCATATCACTAATTTCCTCCGCTGAAGGCATCATTAGCATTATGTTTACTCCAAAAGGTTTATCCGTTAATTCTTTTGTTTTTCTAATTTCAGCTCGAACGCGTTTAACGTCCCAACCACCAGTAGCTATTAATCCAAGTCCACCAGCATTACTTACTGCTGCTGCTAATTCATGAGTAGCAATATTTGCCATCCCACCTTGAATAATCGGATATTCAATATCTAGTAACTCTCTAATGTCTTTCATCCTTATCCTCCTAAAGTTCTATTAATGCTCCACCCCAAGTTAAACCTCCACCAAAAGCTACAGTAATAAACTTATCACCTTTTTTTAAGTAATTTGATTTTATTGCTTGATCAATTGCTAGCGGAACACTAGCAGCTGATGTATTACCGTAATGACTAATATTTAAGAACATTTTATCCATACTAAATTTTAAATCCTTAGCAGCTTTACTAATTATTCTTTCATTAGCTTGATGAGCAACTATATAATCTAAATCATCTAATACCATATTATTTCTATCTAGTAAATCATTAACAGTTTTAGGTAAAATACGTGTAGCAAATTTAAAAACTTCACTACCTTTCATATGGATATGATCTTGCATGCCAACAGCGTTAACTACAGGATCCTTAATACCAACATTTTTACATATTAATAAATCATCAACATCTCCTCTAGAACCACAAATAACATCCTTGATATTATTAGTATCACTTTTAGTAATAATCATAGCTCCAGCAGCATCACCAAACAACACACAAGTATTACGGTCACGCCAATCAGTTAATCTCGTTAATGTTTCTGCACCAATAATTAAAGCAGTATCATATGCACCACTCTTTATCATCTTATCAGCAATATTTAATACATACAAGAAACCACTACATGCGGCATTAACATCAAATGTCATTACCTCACGAAGATTAAGTCTTGCTTGAAGTAACTGGCTTACACCAGGAAAATAGTTATCAGGAGTAACAGTCGCAACAATTACTAAATCAATATCTTCAGGTTTAATTCCCGCATCTTCAATAGCGATTAACGAAGCTTTTTCAGCCAAATCTACTGTTTCTTCATCTGTAACTATATGTCTTTCTTTAATCCCAGTTCTTGAATAAATCCATTCATCATTTGTATCAACAAACTCTTTTAAATCATCATTTGTCATCATTTTCTTTGGAACATAACTACCTGTTCCAATTATCTTAGTGTAAATCATATTTTCACTCTCCTAAAGATTGTCGTAATTGAATCGTTGGAAAAATCCGAATTTACGATATTTTTCCATTCTAGTATCCCTTAATTCTTCTCCAGTAAATTTTCTTAAGTTATATAACTCTTCCAAAATACCTTGTTTTGTATTTTGAAAAGTCTTAATTTTATTAAAATGAGCCCCTCCAAGAGGTTCTTTAATTATCTTATCAATAATCCCATACTCTTCTAAATCATAGCTTGTTAATTTCATTGCTTCTGCAGCTTTACTAGCAAGCGTTGAATCTTTCCAAAGGATAGTTGCATACCCTTCAGGACTAAGTATCGAATAAATAGCATTTTCAAGCATTAATACTCTATTAGTAACACCTAATGCTAAAGCGCCACCACTACCACCCTCACCAATAATTACAGCGATAGTTGGTACAGTTAAATTACTCATTTCAAGTAAATTTCTAGCAATTGCTTCACCTTGTCCTCTTTCTTCTGCTTCAAGTCCAGGGTAAGCACCCGGTGTATCTATTAATGTAATAATAGGTCTTCTAAATTTTTCAGCCTGTTTCATTAATCTTAAAGATTTACGATATCCCTCAGGATGAGGCATTGCAAAATTACGTTCTAAGTTTTCATCTAAACTTTTTCCTTTTTGTTGAGCAATGATTGTAACAATATTTCCGTTTATACTTCCTATTCCTCCAATAATAGATTTATCATCTCGAAATAATCTATCACCATGAAGTTCAATAAAATCATCACATAAGTAATTAATAAATTCTTTTGCTGTAGGTCTTAGTTGATGTCTTGCTAGTAATACTCTATCCCAAGCAGTTAAATTAGTCATTGCTTCTTGTTTATAATTTTCAATTTCTAATTTCATTTTATTTACTACTTCTTCGCTACCAAGTGCATCAATCTTACTTTCTAACTCACGAACTTTTCGTTCTTTAGCTAAAATATTCATTATTGATTCCTCCTATGCAAAGTTAATAGGTTAGATAATGTCTCTTTAAGTTCAAGACGATTAACAACTTTATCAACAAATCCTTTTTCTTCCATAAATTCTGCACGTTGAAATCCTTCTGGTAGTTTTTGATTTATTGTTTGTTCAATTACTCTAGGTCCAGCAAATCCAATCAATGCATTTGGTTCAGCTAAAATAATATCCCCAAGCATTGCAAAACTTGCGGTAACTCCACCAGTTGTTGGGTGAGTTAATACACTTATATATAATAATCCCATATTTGAATGTTTTAATACTGCTTGGCTAGTTTTAGCCATTTGCATCAAGCTAAATATTCCTTCTTGCATTCTAGCTCCACCACTTGCAGTAAATATAACAATAGGTAGTTTTTTATACATTGCATACTCAAAACTCTTAGTTACTTTTTCTCCAACTACACTTCCCATACTTCCCATTAAAAAATAACTATCCATAATTCCAATAACCGTCGGAACAGAATTTATTTCAGCATATCCGTAAATATAAGCTTCATCTAATAAAGTCTTTTCTTTATAATCCGCTATTTTTTCTTCATATCCATCTTGAAACAACGGATTCAAAGTAATATATCCGTGTCCTTTTTCAACAAAAGTATCTGAATCAACAGTAATCTTCAAACGATCAATTGATCTAATACGAAAATGTTCTCCACAGTTTTTACAAATGAATTTGTTATCAACTGTGTTTTTCATATTAACAGTTTCCTTACAAGTAGGACATTGTTCGTACAAACCTTTTGGAACATCTATCTTACTAGATAATGTATTACTTATAGTACGAGCTTTCTTATATTTACTTTTGAGATTACGTCTATTCTCAAAAGTCTTTACTAGATTATTCATATTGATCATATCCTAACAAATTGTCAATTGTCTTAACAATAAACCCGGTATCAAATGATCCTTTTATATAATCTGAATTATTCAATATCATATAACAGAAATCTTGATTTGTTTTAACTCCATCAATTACTAATTCTTCTAATGTCGCTCGCATCTTAATAATTGCTTCACTTCTAGTTTCAGCATGAACAATTACTTTTCCTAACATTGAATCATAGAATGGTGGTATTTCATACCCAGTATAAACAAAACTATCAAATCTAACTCCATGCCCACTTGGA
The DNA here is from genome assembly GCA_030641535.1 of Mycoplasmatota bacterium. Lineage (GTDB taxonomy): Bacteria > Bacillota_I > Bacilli_A > Izemoplasmatales > Izemoplasmataceae > JAFGXW01. The sequence continues at coordinate 9,701 of DAOWHG010000122.1, forward strand.
ACGTGAAGAAGCCCAATTTTACCTGGGCTAGGTCTAAAGTCATGTTTTGGATCTTCAGCATTAATACGACATTCAATACTATGTCCTTTTAATACAACATCTTCTTGTTTTATACTTAATTCTAATCCTGCTGCAATATTAATTTGTTCTTTTACTATATCAATACCAGTGATCATTTCAGTCACTGGATGTTCTACTTGGATTCTAGTATTCATTTCAATAAAATAGAACTCTCCATCATGAACAAGAAATTCAATAGTTCCAGCATTTTCATAATTAACACTTTTACTAGCTAGAATTGCGATTTCACCCATTTTTTCTCTTAAATCATTATCGATTAAACTAGGTGCTTCCTCAATTACTTTCTGATTTCTTCTTTGAATAGAACAATCTCTTTCACCTAAATGAATTACATTACCATATTTATCTGCTAAAATTTGAAACTCAATATGCTTAGGATTAATAATATATTTTTCTAAATACATTGTTCCATCACCAAAAGCATTAACAGCTTCGCTCTTCGCAGTCTCATAAGCATTGTTAAATTCATCGATATTATATGCTACACGCATCCCGCGACCTCCGCCACCTGCGCTTGCTTTAATTAAAACAGGGAATCCAATCTTTACAGCTAGATCTCTAGCTTCATCGATATTAGCAA
>DAOWHG010000095.1 GCA_030641535.1 Mycoplasmatota bacterium
AGTTAGTGATGTACTCCATTAAAATTAAACTTGAAATTAAGGATAAAAAGTTTTGTATTTAGATAATAATATTTATCATAGCTTTTATTGAATAAATCTTTAAACTCTTCTAATAATCCATCTTTAACAAAGAAGTTTAGAGCTCTTGGTTCAATAGATGGATTTCTTTTAAGCATATTGATGAGTTCCTTATTTTCAAATAATGGTAAATCTTTAATATCAGTTAGTCCATGATCTGCGATACAGATAACTATGGTATCATCATTGATATTCTCAATTAATTCAGTAAAGTCTTTATTTAAGTCAATAACAACTTTCTTAGTTTCTTCACTATAGATCCCTGTTTTGTGTTCAATTAGGTCTGGCTCTACCCAATATAAGTAACTAAAGCTTTTATCGGTATTATGAGTTACTAAAAGTACTTTTTCAATTTCCTCTTTAAAGCTTTTTGATCCATTTTCAATAAAAGATGGGAATATCTCATTAGTAATAACATCAGGATTGTTTTTGCTTATTTGTTCACCAATTCTCTCGAAAGATAAATATTTATCTCTTAAGTGTTCAGAAATAATCCTTTTATCATCATAAAAATCTTGGTTATAAAAAATAATAAGATTTACATCTTCTTTTTCAAAGTATTGTACCCAGCCTAAATGACCATTTACGATAGGTGGAACACCTGAGAGCACAGCGTCAGTTGCTGCGACAGTAGTAGGCGGGAAGACACTTGTTATTTCTTTTGCCATATACTTATTCATATAATCATCATTATCTAAAAAGGTTTTAACAAGGTTGCTACCAAACCCATCAAGCAAAATATAAATAACGTGATTATAGCCCTTGTTAAGCTCATCATCTAATGTTTTAATTGATGCATATTTATTCTTAACTCCATAATGTTTTAGTATGGAATTTGAGACATTCATTATTGAATCTTCATAATTAGGATATACTATTTTCATTTTTAAACCTCCATTTAACATTAAATTATATCATATTACCAACTAAAATAAAATACAAGTCTCAAAATAAAAACGAGGAATAATCCTCGTTTAAAGTATGTAATTTAATAATAATTTTATAGTGTTTTCTATTCCGTCAACGTGTGTTCTTTCCATTCCGTGAGATGCGTGAACACCAGGCCCTAGCAATGCACCTTTGAAGTCGTTTCCACCTCTAATAGCCGCAGAAACATCACTTCCATAATATGGATAAATATCAATTGCGTGATTTATTTTGTTATCTTTAGCTACTTTTACTAGTTTATTTGTTAGTTCATAATCGTATGGTCCACTTGAGTCTTTAGGACAAATAGATACATCATATTCAGTACAAGTTAAGTCATCACCTATACAACCCATATCAACTGCGATCATTTCGTCAAGTTCAGGGATAAATGAAGCACCATGTCCAACTTCTTCATATGTTGAAATAATAAATTTCAAAGTATATTTAGGAGTTAGATTATTATCTTTAAGATATTTAATAAGTCCAAAGATACTAGCTACATTGATTTTATCGTCTAAGAATCTTGATTTAACGAATCCACTTTTCGTAATTACTGTTTTAGGATCAATTATAATAAAGTTTCCTACTTCAATTCCTAATTTTACGACGTCTTCTTTAGTTTTTACAACTTCATCGATTCTAACGTACATATTTTCAGGATCTCTTTTTTTCGTTTTAGCATCTTTAAAAACATGAATTGCAGGACTGGTTGATAGGAAAGTACCAGTATATGATTTGCCATCTCTAGTTTGGATAGTACAATATTCACCATCTAATGTTGGCCATATAGGTCCTCCAATAGTTGTAAATTTGATTTCACCCTTATCCGATATACTTCTAACCATTGCACCTAATGTATCGACATGTACACTTATTCCTACAGTGTAATCAGTAGTACCAGGATAAGTAATAATCGTATTTCCTTTTTTAGTTCTTGTATATTTTAAATCATAAAGATCTGCCTCTAATTCAATTCTTTTTATTATTTCTTTCGTGAATCCACTTGGACTTGGAATTAGGAGTATCTCTTTTGCTAGATTTAATATATAATCTCTATTTAATTTCAATAAAATCACCTCAACATATTATAACAAATATATGTAGAAAAGTGAATATATGATATAATAATTTTGAGGTGATGATTATGAAAATTGTTTTTGGTGGAGCTTTTAATCCAGTTACTAATGCACACATTTTAGTTTATGAACATATTACTAGTAAACTGGGTGCTGACGAGTTTATATTCTTACCTGTTAGTAATGCATATACAAAGCGTGAACTAGCAAGCAATTATCACCGTGTAAGGATGTTAGAATTAGCTACTAAAGGGCTTGATAATGCAAGTATTAGTAAAATAGAAATAGACGATACTGATTATTTAGGAACTTATCAATCATTAATTAGACTTTGTGATAATGAAGATTGTGTAATTAGTTTCGTTATTGGGGCAGATAACTTGTTAAGAATGGATAGATGGATTAATATTGAAGGTATATTATCAGAATTTAAGATTATTGTTTTAGGAAGAAATGGAATTGATATAGAAACAATATTTAATAATAATCCATTATTAAAAAAATATTATAAGAATTTTATTATATTTAAAGACTTTAAAATAGATATAAGTAGTACAATATTTAGAGAAACATTTGATAAAACACAAGTGAATGAAGAGGTTTATCAATATATCCTTGATAACAACTTATATAGAGGTGAAGAAAATGTATAGTAAAGGTTTTATAAAAGTAGCAAGTGTAACACCAAAATTAAAAGTAGGAGACCCGTTTTATAATGTTAAAGAAATGCAGAAAACACTTGAAGGAATCAAGTCAAGTATTACTGTTTTTCCTGAGTTAGGGGTTAGTGCTTATACTTGTAATGATCTCTTTTTTCAAGAGAGTTTATTAGATGATACTAAAAAAGCTATAAAGAGTTTGTTAGAAAAAAATAAATATGAAGGAATATTAGTTATTGGTGCTCCTTTAGCGATTGATGAAATATTATATAATGTTGCAATTGTAATTCAAGGAAATAAAATATTAGGAATTGTTCCTAAGTTCTATTTGCCTAATACTGGTGAATTTTATGAGAAAAGATGGTTTCAAAGTGGATTTGAGATTGTTAAGAATAGAGCTGGTGTAGATTATTTAGGTACTAAAGTTCCATTTGGTAATTTAATATTCAAAAGTTTTGATGGATTATTAAGCTTTGGAATTGAAATATGTGAAGATATGTGGGCGCCAATTAGTCCTGGTAACATTTTGTCAATTAACGGAGCTAAGATGATTCTTAATTTAAGCGCTTCAAATGAAGTGCTTGGAAAAAGAGAAATTAGAAAAAGAACAATATTAGAACATTCAAGAAGAAACGAAGGTGCTTATGTATATTGTAGTGCTGGAGTTAATGAATCTACTAGTGAAACAGTTTTTAGTGGACACAACTTAATTGCTCAAAATGGGATATTAGTTGTCGAAACAGAAAACTTTAATCAGGAATCGGAAATTATATATGGAGATATTGATTTAAAACAGATTGAGTTTAA
>DAOWHG010000076.1 GCA_030641535.1 Mycoplasmatota bacterium
GGCAAATGAATGAACCACCTGGTGCACGTATGAGAGTAGGATTAACTGGACTTACAATGGCTGAATATTTTAGAGATGAAGAACATCAAGATGTGTTATTCTTTATTGATAATATTTTCCGTTTCACACAAGCAGGTAGTGAAGTATCTGCGTTACTTGGACGTATGCCAAGTGCCGTAGGTTATCAACCAACACTTGCTACTGAAATGGGGAAATTACAAGAAAGAATTACCTCTACTAAAGATGGTTCAATCACATCTATTCAAGCTGTTTATGTACCTGCTGATGACTATACAGATCCAGCTCCTGCAACAACATTTACACATTTAGATGCAACAACAAACCTTTCACGTAAAATTAGTGAGGAAGGTATTTACCCTGCGGTAGATCCACTTGCTTCAACATCTCGTGCACTTGCTCCTGAAATAGTAGGACAAGAACATTATGATATTGCTCGTGAAATTCAAAGAACTATTCAAAGATATAATGAATTATTAGATATAATTGCTATCTTAGGAATGGATGAGTTAAGTGAAGAAGATAAACTTGTAGTTCATAGAGCTAGAAGAGTTAGATTATTCTTATCTCAAAACTTCCATGTAGCTGAACAATTTACTGGGCAACCAGGATCTTACGTTCCAGTTAAAGATACAATCAAAGGATTTAAGGAAATACTTGAAGGTAAATACGATCATTTACCAGAAGACGCATTCCGTCTTGTGGGAAATATTGAAGATGTAATTAAAAAAGCAGAATCAATTAAATAAAGGGGGAAAAATTAATGAAAATTAGTGTAGTAACACCCCGTGGAGAACTATATAACGAAACAGTAGATTATGTCGTTATTACTTCTGAAATGAATGGTGAGTTCGCAATCATGAAAGATCATATTCCGATTATTAGTACAATTGATATTGGATATGTAAAAATGGTTACTGGAGAAAACAGTATGTTTACTGTTGTTATTAACGGTATTGTAGAACACCAAAATAATGTTGTTAATGTTATTGCCCAAGAAGCTCAAGTGGGAATGGACAAAGAAAGAGCAATGGAACATTTAAATATTGTTAGACAACAACGCATTGAGGAAAATAAGAGACGTAGTATTGATTTCTTTAAAGCTGAACGTGAGCTTAAGAAAGGTGTCAAAGAGGCAAAGGCAGGAAAATTATAAAAACTCTTCTTTCGAGGAGTTTTTTATTACTTGAAAATATAAATTAAGAATGTTAAAATATAATTGCCAATGATAAGGGGGCAAACCTAGTGAAAACTAGGGACGCAAAAACGCAGGGCTCACACATTTTGTTGCCGGCTGTGTTCGTGAAGTTCTATTGGTATAGGACTTAAAACATAACTATACTATTTCTTTAGTATAGTTTTTTTAATGAGGTGACTATAAATGGAAAAATCATATAAGACAGTGTACATGTTCTTTATTTTGATGTCTGTATTATTGTACTTCCTAAGTTTATATAATCATTTACTATTTCACACGATTATTGAATTATTTACTGTCTTTATTGGAGTAATGATTTTTATTATTGCTTTAAACTCTAGAATATATATAAAAAGAAGTGCATTATTAATAATCGGGATTGCGTATCTTTATATTGGCGGGTTAGATTTAATGCACGCTTTCACTTTTGAGGGTGTGGGGATATTTGAATATAGCACTAATGAATCGAACCAGTATTGGATTTTTGCAAGATTATTAGAAGCATTGACGTTATTTGTAGTCATTTCATTACCTAGGATAAACCTTAAAATTAAACATTGGACAATTTATCTTTTTTATACATTAATTTTAATTGTTGCAATATGGATTATTGAAATGGGAACTATTTTACCAGATTTCTATATATTAGGTGAAGGGCAGACAATAATTAAGATTATCTTTGAATATATCATTATAGTTATATTGGGAATAACAATAGTATTTGTTATGAAAAGCGAACTAACTAAGAGATTCAAGATTATATTGAGTATAACATTAGGGTTAAAAATGACTTCAGAGATACTGTTTACAATGTATGTTGGAATATATGAATTTTTCACTGTATTTGGACATTTAGCAAAGTTTATATCTTACGGAGGAATTTATATTATTTATGTTATGGAATCCTTAAATGCACCTTACACTAATATTTTTCATCTATATAATACAAAAGAACAAGAATTATTTCATAAGGCTGAAATCGATCAATTAACAGGACTATTTAATCACTCAACAACTTATAATAAAGTAGAAGAGGCAATAAATAAAATTGGAAACAATTACGAAAAGGTTACATTGATGATGTTGGATATTGATGATTTCAAAATAATAAATGATACTTATGGACATATTAAAGGTGATGAGATTCTTAATAGGATAGGAACAATCTTTAATGTGTGTGAAGATTACGAGAAGATAGTTGGAAGATATGGTGGAGATGAATTTATTATACTGTTTCCAGATTGTAATAAAGCTGAAACTATTAAGAAAGGAAATAAACTTAGAGGAGCATTGGAAAAAGTTTCTAATGAGTTTGGTATCAAGGTTACATGTAGTATGGGAGCTGTCATTTGGGACGAGGGAGATAATGCGACTGATTTAATTAGAAAAGCAGATATGAAAATGTACGAATCAAAGAGAAGAGAAAAAGGATCGTTGTCCATTTGGGAAAAAGAATATAGTAAACGAGTATGAAAATACTCGTTTTTTTATAATCACAAAATATTTATTTCTTTGAGTAAAAGGCTTGTTTAAGAGAGAAGCACCTTGTATGAGCGCAATTTCATTTGACATTCAAAATAAATTTTTGTATGATTACTCTATCTGAAATTGGAGGTGAGATAATTGTGATTGGAAAAACGATAATTAGATTTGATTCTGTTGGATCTACAAATAACTATATTAAAAGTAACTCGTCCTTATTAGAAGAGGGAACTGTAGTTGTATCAAAAATTCAAACTTCTGGAAGAGGAAGAAGTAACCATTCTTGGATGAGCGATGAAGGTAACTTGTATTTTAGTTTTTTGATTAATGGATATATTTCAAGAAGTAAAATATTTGAACTTCTTGCCAAAGTTTCAAACACAGTTATTAGACTTTTAAGAGATTTTAATATTAAATCAGAAATTAAGTACCCAAATGATATTTTAATCGAAGATAAAAAGATTTGCGGTATTTTAATAGAAAGTTATGGTGCGTTAGAGATTGATTATGTTGTCGTAGGAGTTGGAATTAATGTGAATCAGCTAGATTTTAGAGATTTGAACGATAAAGCAACGTCTATGAAGAAGATACTGGGAATTAATACAGAGGTAGAACAGGTATTGGAAAAATTTATAGAACACTATAATGTTTTGGAAAATATACCATTTACTGAAATATTTAATGATTACTTAAAGTATTCCCTAATTATTGGTAAAAGAACAAATTATAATGGTGAAACATGCTTGATAAAAGGGATTACAGAAACGGGTAAAATGATTATTGAGAAAAGTGATGTAATAAAATACATTAATCTTAATGAAATAAATATAAAGGATTTGTTTTAATATGAGACTGAATATAAAAGAAATATCTCTAGTGGCAATATTTCCTGCCTTGATGGCAGCTACAGCAGGAATTTCAATTCCTCTTGGGGGTTTACCTCCAATTTCTCTTCAGACAATATTTGTGTTTTTAGCAGCTTTATTGCTTGGACCAAAACTTGGAACTTTAAGTATTATAATTTATGTGATAATGGGCGCAATCGGACTACCGGTTTTTAGTAATTATAGAGGTGGAATTTCCGTTTTAATTTCTCATAGTGGCGGATTTATTATCGGCTTTATCTTTAGCGCATTATTTATTGGGTTTATGAAAAGCAGAAAGTTTCTAAATAAGAATTATTTGTATATTTTTGTAATATTGGTTGTTGGAAATCTGATAATATATATGTGCGGAGGCGCATATATATCTTACTTAACAAATGCCACTTTAGGCAGTGTATTAGCCATTTTCACACCTTACTTTTTAGGGGATTTTATCAAAATAATGCTAGTTATGTATGTGTACTCTCGCATACGTTATCAAATAACATATGAGCCCTCATTAATATGAAAATGTAAATGATGGTTTGAACTTCAAAATAATTTGACAAGACCTAAATATAAGGTTAAAATAAGATAAATTTATTATAAAGGAGGAAATAATTATGGTGTTCGAAAAACTACAACAAATTATAGTAGATGAATTAGGAGTTGAAGCTAATCAAGTTACGCTTGAAGCTGACATAAATGATGATTTAGGAGCAGACTCTTTGGATGCAGTAGAATTGGTAATGGCAATCGAAGACGAGTTTGAAATAAAAGTGAGTGACGAAGTTGCTCAAGATTTTAAAACTGTTAAACAAATAGTAGAGTTTATTGAGAGTCAAGTGTAGAGATTTTCTTGTGAAAATCTTTGCATGTCTTTATGTTCGAATATTGGCTTGGACATAGATGTATGGAGGGAAAGCGATGGATTTACGACAAATAAGAAATCTTATGAAAGAATTTGAGGAATCAAAAATTCATAAAATAGAAATAAATGAAAAAGATTTTTCAATTAAATTAGAAAAAGAAGATAATAAATTTTTTTCAAATCCTTCTCATGCGCCCGCAACCTCTTTCGTTGAGTCAGTTCAAATGAAAGAGGAGGGCCTAGAAGATATTGTTAAGAATAATAATTATATTGTTAAGGCACCTTTAGTTGGAACTTATTATAATGCACCTTCTCCTGATAGCGAACCTTTTGTTAGGGTTAATCAAAAAGTTATCAAAGGAGATGTGCTTTTTATTGTAGAGGCAATGAAGGTTATGAATGAGATTACTTCTCCTGTTAGCGGAACGATAGTTAAAATTAATGTTAAGGATACATCGATGGTTGAATTTGATCAGAGTGTAATGGAAATTAAAGAATAATGTTCCAAAAAATATTAGTTGCTAACAGAGGTGAAATAGCAGTTAGAATAATTCGTGCATGCAAGCATATGGGAATTGAAACTGTAGCGATTTATTCTAGTGCTGACAAAGATAGTTTACATGTCCAAATTGCAGATGAAGCTGTTTGCATAGGCGGACCAAAAAGTATTGAATCTTATTTAAATATGGAGAATATAATTACGGCAGCAATCAGTAAAGGTGTTGAAGCAATTCATCCAGGATTTGGATTTTTAAGTGAAAATAGTAATTTTTCTGATCTTTGCGCAGAATGCGGAATCAGATTTATAGGTCCTTCTGGAAATGTAATTGAA
>DAOWHG010000062.1 GCA_030641535.1 Mycoplasmatota bacterium
AATAAGAAAAACAAAAGAAATTAGTGATAAATCAGTTATTATCACAATGGATGATATGAGTGATATAATGCAAAATATTGGTCTAAAAGTTATTGATACGTGTAGAATAAAGAAATCAAATACATTTAGTAGATACGTTACAGTTTGCATTTAACAATCCTATGAAATAAAAAAAACAGGAATAAAATTCCTGTTTTTATGTTTTTTTTCTAGAAAAATCTTTTGAAGATTTTCCAGAGAAATTACTTGCTGTTGTTCCTCTTTCTCGTTTGTTCTTTAAAAATTTAGCACCGTATTTTGCTTCTTCTACGTCTTTACTTTTCTCTATATCTTTTTCTTTAGCTTTGTGTTTCTTTATCTTCATACTGTTTGACATCTAATCAACTCCTCCTACGTATAGTAGTATGTGTCTCCATTGTATCATGAATCAAGTTGACATTACAGTTTTCTCCCTTGATTTCTAATTTATATTATATCATACTACTTTTTTTGATAATCTTATCTTTTTGCAGCTATCACAGATAACTCAACTAGTATTTCTTTTGAAGCCATTTTTGCTTCTACAGTTGCACGTGCAGGTTCAAACCCATCGATAACCCAAGAATCCCATACACTATTCATACCTTGAAATAAACTCATATCTCTTAGATAGATAGTTACTGATAAAACATGTTTTTTGTCTGAACCATATTTTTTTAGTAAATCTTCTACTTTCTTTAATACACCGGTAGTTTGTTCTTCAATTGTGTTTCCATCTAATTTCGCAGTTTGTCCACATAAATATAAAGTCTCATTATGTTCAACTACTCTACTCATTCTACCTGTTCCTTCAAATCTTTTAATCTCCATAATTACCGTCCTTTTTATATATTTATCTTATTATAACACTTCTAAAGCATATTCTCTTAAGATAATTAGTACTTCATCAGATATCCCTGATGGATTGTATTCGTTATTGTTTTCATTTCCTATCATCAAATAATAAAAAATGTAAGCCGCAACATAACTACCTTCCATACTTGGATGAGTGTTATCTTCAATTAGAAGATCTATTTCAGGATGATCTATTGTCAAGTTATAAAACGCAGTCCCAATAGGGGCTATCAATGTTTCACATTCTAAAGAAGCAGCTTTGTATGCATCTGCTAGAACATTATAAAACTCAACATACGATAATCCGGTATTTTGTAGTTGTGAGGATTCATCACGATAACTCCATGTAGAAAACAGAACTGTCTGTGCTCCGTTATCAGTAATTAAATCATTTAATGCACTTATTGATTCATTAAATTCATCTTCGTTATCAAGTGGTTTTCTACTACTATCCTGTAAAACAACATAATCCCAAGCTAGTTCATTTAATTTATCTATAACCTCTAATGATGAACTAGAGCCTTCCTCTATATAATTTGATAATGAATAACCACCATATGCGATTTGTTCTACAGTGATATCCCAATTATTGGATAAACCCATGTCTTTTACCATGGTTGGCATTTCATTGTAAAAAGTAAAACTATTCCCGATAAACAGAATATTTATTTGCTCGTTGTCCATATTATCATTACCTCCCAGATTACAACCAATTAACATTGTCATAATAATAAATATACTTAATAATCCACTGATCTTTTTCACTAATATCACTCACTTCTTCTAATAATAGAACTATTTAGGTTCTCCTTAAAGATTTCCTATCTTTATTGTAACATACCTAAATTTAAAAGAACATATACATATCTCAAAAGAAAAGCCCAAAAGGGCTTTGTTATGATTTTTGTAATGGTGTTTCGATTATTTTTCTAACTGTAATAGATAAATCTTGTGTTGTCATTTGTCTAAATTCATTAAAAGGAATTGGTTCATGAATTACTAGTGTAATTCTTTTTGGTCGTGGCCATTTTACTTCTTTGAAGTTTTCAGGTTTAACAATTGTAATCGGGACAAGTGGCGCTTTACTTTTTAAAGCAACTTTAAATGATCCCAATTTAAATTCATTCATTTTCCCAATTACTTTTGACCTTGTACCTTCAGGAAATACAACCATTGTTAAGCCATTTTTCACATTTTTAATAACCTTAATAATTGATTCAGCGCCTTTTCTGGGATTATCTCTGTCAATTGTTACACAACCTAGTTTTGGGGTCCATTTACCAACTGCGAATAAATTTAGAACTTTAGTTCTTTGCAAAAAAGCAACTGGATGTTTATTCAATTTGTACATTAGGACAGGTATATCCATCATTGATGTATGATTGATGTATATTGAGAACCCAGGATTTTCTGGTAGATTCTCTTTTCCTATAACTTTAACTCTTATGTTTGTAAAGAATAATGGAACAGTCATTATTTGTTTTGCAATAAAATGTTTTAATTTTGAATTCTGTGGTCTTCTCTTAGCTACTAAGTAATAAAATACTTCTATATAAGAAAAGAATACAAAAAGCATAGCAGCAGTCCCTACTAGAATACTTAATATAATTATTAATGGATTATTAATAACACCATATACTTTATAATCAAACAGATAAACTCCTAAAATTGATACAGTTATATTGATAATTAATAATAATATAGCAAACAAATATTCACCTCATAATAATCTTTCTTAAATATATCTCTTTTCTAGTTTAC
>DAOWHG010000017.1 GCA_030641535.1 Mycoplasmatota bacterium
AATTAGCTAAAGATATGAAAATTGCTATTAAAAAAAATGAACCATTCTATTTAGGATTTGGTGATTTAGATAACTTTAAAAATTTAAATGATATCTTGGGACATTCTGTTGGAGATAAATATTTAGAAGATATTTCAAGACGATTCAAATTAATTGTTTCAGATAAGTTGTTAATTTACAGGTGGGGTGGAGACGAATTTATATTTATTATTAGAGCAGAATCAAAGGAAGAAACTATTGTTCTAATTAGAAGTATATATGATGTATTTGTAGAACCAATAACTATTAAAGACACTAAATATTATGTATCAATAAGTGTTGGGATTGTTAATTATCCAAATCATGGAGATACAATGGATGATTTAATTAAAAGAGCCGATATTGTAATGTACGATATTAAGTCGCAACATAAAAACAATTATGGATTCTTTGAAAGTAAATATTTAGATAACCTTCAAAGAGAAGTTGATTTTGAAAACAAAGTAAACGAATTTTCATTAGATGATTTTGAAGTATTTTTACAACCTGTTGTATATACAGATTCTCAAAAGATTTTTGGATTTGAAGGTTTGATGAGATTGTTTGATGAAAATGATCGGATTATTAATACTCAAGAGATAGTTAGAGTTTTTGAAAGAAAGGGAGATATATCTAAATTAGATAAATTTGTTTTTGAAGAAGTGTGTAAACATAGTGTGAAACTTAAAGAAGAATTCAAACAAGATTTTTCGTTCTCATTTAATATTTCACCAATTACTCTTTCAGAAGATTTTGTTGAATTTGTAAAAGAGACAACTAAAAAGTATAATGTATCTCCTAAGAATTTAATTGTAGAAATAATTGAAACTTTAGGATTTAAAGACATTGATGTTTCATTAAAACTACTTAGTGATTTAAAAGATTTAGGCATTAACATTGCGATGGATGACTTTGGTATGGGATATTCATCACTTAGTTATATAACTAAATTACCACTTAGTATTATCAAGATAGATCGTCATTTTGTTCATAATTACCAAACAAATGAATTTGATAGAATGATAATGCTTACCATCAAAGATATAAGTAAATCATTGAATATTAAGATTGTTGTAGAAGGTATTGAAACAATTGAACAACTTGAATTTATAAATGAAATTGGTGCACATTATTTCCAAGGATATTTGCATAGTAGACCAATGAGATATAATGAAATAGTAAGACTACTAAAAACTGAATGGAAAATATAATACTTAATAATAAAGAGGTGAACTTATGATAAAAATTGCAGTTGACGCAATGGGTGGAGATTACGCTCCCAAAGAACAAGTTGAAGGAGCAGTCCTTGCCATAAGAATGATTGATGACATTGAAATCACTTTATATGGTGATGAGGTTGAAATAAGAAAATACTTAAAAAGTGATGAACGAATTACCATAGTTCAAAGTGAAGGTGTAATTGGGATGGGAGAAAAAGATCCTATTTACGCAATAAGAAATAACCGAAAAAGTTCCATGGCATTAGCATTATCTAGTGTTAAAACTGGAGATAATGATGCAGTAGTAAGTAGCGGAGCAACTCAAGCTTTAATTGCTGGAGCTCATATTTTAATTGGACGAATGAAACCAATGAAAAGAACAGCAATCGCACCACTAATTCCTAATGTTAAAGGGACAAATACAATTATTTTAGATGCTGGTGGAAATATTGATATTAAGCCAGAATTTATGGTACAACAAGCATATTTCGCTAAAGTTTACGCTCAAGAAGTATTGAAAATTGTTGATCCTAAAATCGGTCTTTTAAATATCGGATCTGAGCCAGGTAAGGGAAGAGAACTTGACAAAGAAGTAAGTATTTTATTTGAACAGAATAAAAACATTAACTTCATTGGAAACGTAGAACCTAAAGAAATAATGGATCCTCCTTGTGATATTATTATAAGTGATGGATTTACAATGAATATTGCTATGAAGACAATTGAAGGAACTGCTAAAGGACTTGGAAAAATGCTTAAACAAGAACTTAAGAAAGGCTTTTTCGGAAAAATTGGAATGTTACTATCTGCTAGAAATTTAAGAAACTTTAAGCATCGTCTAGCTCCAGAAGATATTGGAGGAGCAATGATTTATGGCCTTAAAGGTGTAGTTGTAAAAGCACAAGGATCTTCTCATAATATTGGGTTTTATAACGGTATAAGACAAGCAGCTATTATAGTTAGAGAAGATGTCTTGAAAAAAGTAAAAACTATCATTGAGAGTGATGTGTTGTAAATGATTGGATTAGAGAAATTTTTCGGACTTGATTTCAAGAGTCAAAAGCTATTAAAAACAGCCCTTACTCATTCGTCTTATGCGAATGAAAATAGCTGTGAAAGCAATGAAAGATTAGAGTTTATCGGCGATGCAGTCTTAGACTTAATTATGGGAAAATATTTATACTTAGAAAATAAATTCTATAATGAAGGTGACCTTACTAAAAAGCGAGCTAAGAATGTTTGTGAAAGTGCACTTGTAGAATACGCAAAAGCATGCAATCTTAAGAAATATCTTTTTCTTGGAAAAGGCGAAGAAAAAAGTGGAGGAAGAGATAGAATATCACTTCAAGCAGATGCATTTGAAGCTTTAATTGGCGCGGTGTATATCGATAAAGGAATAGATGAGGTTTATAAAGTGTTTGATAAAGTTGTTATTCCGGTTATGAACGATGACAGTGAAGATAACTTTGTAGACTACAAGTCTTATCTTCAAGAGCTTGTTCAATCAGATAAAAGAAGTTTAGAGTATCGGATAATTTCTGAGACTGGACCATCTCATAATAAAGAGTTCACAACAAGAGTATATATGGATGAAATATTGATGGGTGAAGGAATAGGAAAAAGCAAAAAAGAGGCAGAACAAAATGCAGCTGAGATGGCTCTGAAAAAACTAGCAATGAGGTCAATGAAATTTTAAAGATTATTTTCAAAAAATAATCTTTTTTTCTATCTCAATATGGTATAATTAAATTCCAAGTGAGGTGAAGATATGGATATTTTAGATATTAAAAGATACATCAATAATAAAACAATAAATTTTACGGAGTTAATCTTAAACAATTATAATAGATTGGGGATAGATGAAACCGATGCTGTAATGCTAATAAAATTACAGTTTTTATTAAATAATAATATTACTTTTATATCATCGAAACAGTTATCTGAGATGTTATCTATATCAACACAAACAACCTCAAAGAGACTAAAATCACTGATTGAAAAAGGTTTTATTCAGATGGAAATTGTAGAGAAACAAAATGGTAAACAAACTGAGAGCTTTAATTTAGATTTTCTAATTGAAAGCATTCTAAAAAGTGGATATGAAAGAAGAAGTGGAAATAAGGAAACAAATAATAAAACATTAGAATCAAAACTATCTAAGTTGTTTGAAGAAGAATTTAAAAAACCTTTAAGCGTATTAGATATTCAATTAATCACAAAGTGGTTGAATGAAGATAAATATACTTATGAAGAAATAAAAGATGCTTTATTTGACGCAGTTAGAGCACGAAAATTAACAATTAAATATGTTGATGGAATACTTCTAAGAAAAGATGAAAAAGTTGATAAAAAGAAATATCGAAATAAAACAAAGATAAGCGATCTGAAAAAAATATGGGAAGAGTAGACATTATATTAAGTGTTTTTGATGAAATGTATCCTAACGCAGAGTGCGAGCTTAATCATACAAACAGTTTAGAATTGATTGTAGCTGTGATGTTAAGTGCTCAGACAACTGATAAATCTGTAAATCTGCTCACAAAAACCTTGTTTAAAAAATATAGAACTCCCGAAGATTATGCAAATGCTAATCTATTAGAACTTCAAAATGATCTTAAAAGAATTGGACTTTACAAAAATAAAGCAAAAAATGTGATGGTAATGGCAAAATTACTTCTAACTAATTTTGATGGTAAAGTTCCTAGTAGTCAAGTTGAACTTGAGTCATTACCTGGTGTAGGAAGAAAAACAGCGAATGTAGTATTAAGTGTTTGGTATAATGTTCCAAGAATAGCTGTTGATACACATGTAGATAGAGTATCTAAAAGACTAAAACTTGCTTATAATAGTGATTCAGTATATCAAGTAGAAGAAAAGCT
>DAOWHG010000110.1 GCA_030641535.1 Mycoplasmatota bacterium
ATGAGTGTACGAGTTAGATACGCACCAAGCCCTACAGGGGACTTACATATAGGTAATGCAAGAACTGCACTATTCAATTATTTATTCGCTAAAAAACATAATGGTTCTTTTATTGTAAGAATAGAAGATACTGATATTGAAAGAAATGTTGAAGGCGGAGTGGAATCACAATTAAAATACTTACAATGGTTAGGAATTGATTGGGATGAATCAATTGATAAAGATAAAGGATTTGGACCTTACCGTCAATTAGAAAGAATTGATATTTATCAAAAATACGCTAATATGTTAGTTACAAAAGGACTAGCTTATAAGTGCTATTGTACACCAGAAGAATTAGAAGCAGAACGAGAAGAATTGATTGCTTCAGGAAATGATAAATTACATTATTCTAGAAAATGTTTAGGATTACCTAACCAAGATAAACCTTTCGTTTTAAGATTCAAAGTTCCTAAAAATAGTGAATACACATTTAACGATGTTGTTAAAGGGGAAGTAACTTTTAAGAGTGAAGATGTTGGTGACTGGGTAATGATGAAAAATAATGGTATCCCTACTTATAATTTTGCTTGCGCTGTGGATGATCATCTAATGGAAATTACACATGTTTTGCGTGGTGAAGATCACATTACGAACACACCTAAACAAATGATGATTTATAAAGCCTTTAAATGGACACCTCCGATTTTTGGACATATGACGTTAATTGTTAATGAAAATAATAAGAAATTATCTAAAAGAGATCATTCAATTATTCAATATATAGAACAATATCAATCGCTTGGATATTTACCTGATGCATTATTTAACTTTATTTCACTATTAGGATGGAGTTCTAAAGGTGAAGAAGAAATTTTATCGCATGAAGATTTTATTGAATTATTTGATGAAACAAGACTATCTAAATCTCCTGCAAGATTTGATAAAGAAAAACTTGCTTATATAAATAATAGATATATAAAAGGATTAACAATTGAGGAAACAATTGAGCTATGTATGCCGCATTTAGTAAATGAAGGAATTACAGAAGATAAAACTGAAGAATGGATTTATTCATTGGTTTCTGTCTTTAAGGATAGAATTAGTTTTGGTGCTGAAATCATTGATTTATATGATGAATTTTTTGAACAAGAATTTGTTATTGATGAAGAAGGAAAAGAATTTTTGGATCAAGAAGGAGTTAATAATACATTAATCGCCTTTAGAGATTTGTTAGTATTATTAGAAGATTTTAGTGCTGGAAATATTAAACCTTTGATTAAAGAAGCTGGTAAAATTAGCGAAGCAAAAGGTAAAATGTTATTCATGCCTTTGAGAATTGCAACTACAGCTTCAATGCATGGACCAGACCTTCCTCAAGTATTGGCGATACTTGGTAAAGAAATCGTAATTGAAAGATTAAACTCATTAATTAAATAAGCCTATATTTAGGCTTATTTTTTTGATATAATGTAATTGAAAATACATATTAAGGAGTAAATACATGGATGGAAAAAAAAGAATAAATATTAAAATTGGAAGTAAGGTTTTTATTGTTCAAAAAAATGATCAACGTTCTGGGAAATTGACAGAAGGAATTGTAAAAAAAATCTTAACAAATTCAGCAAGTCATCCGCATGGTATAAAAGTTATGCTAGATGGTGGAGTTGTTGGAAGAGTAAAAGAAGTTATTGAGTAACTAGGAGGATATTATTAATGGAAACTAGAATAAATAAATATTTGAGCGAAGCTGGATTTTGTTCTAGAAGAGAAGCTGACAGATTGATAGACAGTAATAGAATTACAGTGAATGATGAATTACCTGAAAAAGGTCAAAAAGTAACAGAAAAAGATATCGTAAGAGTTGATGGTAATATAATTGAAAGAATTATTGAACCAATTTATATAGCTCTTAATAAACCTGTGGGAATTGTTTCCACAACTGATCCTACAATTGAAAATAATATTGTTGATTTTTTAAATCATCCGAAAAGATTATTTCATGTTGGAAGACTAGATAAAGCAAGTGAAGGATTAATTTTTATGACAAACGATGGGGATATAGTTAACAAAATACTCCGTGCTGGTAATCTTCATGAAAAAGAATATATAGTTAAGGTTGATAAAGAAATTACAGATGATTTCATTGTTGATATGAGTAATGGAGTTCCAATTATGGATACCATAACTAAAAAATGTAAAGTCGAAAAAATAAGTAATTTTGAATTTAATATTATTTTGATTGAAGGACTTAATAGACAGATAAGAAGAATGTGTGATTACTTGGGATATAAAGTGTATAGATTGAAAAGAATTAGAATTATGAATATTGAATTAGACATTCCTAAAGGTAAATGGAGATATTTATCTGATGAAGAAGTTTCAGGAATAAATAAATTAATTAAAGCATCTGTGAAGACTGAGGAGGCAAGTGTGTGATAAAAGTATATGGAATCAAAACTTGTGGTTCTTTCAAGAAAGGCGTTAAGTATTTCAAGGACAAAAATATTGAAATTATGACATATAATTTAAAAGAGATTGTCCCGTCAAAAGAAGAGATGAAAAGATATCATGAATTAAGTAATGTGGACATAAAGAAGTTCTTGAACACTAGTGGAAAAGCTTACAGAGAACTAGATATGAAAAACAAATACAAAGATATGAAATTAGAAGATATATACGATTTATTATCAAAGAATGGGATGCTTATTAAAAGACCATTAGTAATTTATAATGATGTCGTTTTTGTTGGATTCAACGAGGAAAAATACAATCAAGTTTGGAAGTAGATTTAGCAAATTTACTACTTTAAATACATAAGAGTGTTGTGACATATTTTTAATAAATGTCTAGCCTAGCCATTCTTCCCTAAAATAATTTGCATTTTACTTATAAATATATTATAATTACTCTTGAAAATAGAGATAGAAAAGGAGATTTACATGACAGGAACAGTAAAATGGTTTAATTCAGAAAAAGGTTACGGGTTTATTACTACAGAAGATGAGCTGGATATATTTGTTCACTTCAAAGCTATCACAGGTGAAGGATTCAAAACTTTAGACGAAGGTCAAAAAGTTGAATTTGAAGTGGTTGAAGGAGACAGAGGACCACAAGCTGCAAACGTTGTAAAACTTTAATGAATTAACAAACAGGAGAAATTCTCCTGTTTTTTATTTGTTTACTATTTCGCTTATTTTAGGTATAATTTATATATAATTAAATTGACTAAACCTTTGTTTAATCGTATTATATGATAGTCAATTATTAATATTAGGAAGTGATTATATGAAAATATTTAACTCTTATACAAATAAACTAGAAGAATTTGTTCCGATTCACAAAGGAAATGTAAACATGTATGTTTGCGGTCCGACAGTTTACAATTATATTCATATCGGAAATGCTAGACCGGTAATCTTTTTTGATACAGTGAGAAACTATTTTGAGTTTCGTAATTATAAAGTTAAATTTGTTTCTAACTTTACAGATGTAGATGACAAAATAATTGCAAAGGCAATTGAATTAAAACAAACTGAGAAAGAAATTACTGATAAATTTATATCAGCATTTTTAAGTGATGTTGAAAAAGTTAATTCTAGCACTGATTATATCAAGCCTCGTGTCACAGATTATATGGATCATATAATTGAATACATTGAGATACTTGTTGATAAGGGATTTGCTTATGTGGTTGATGGTGATGTATATTTTAGGGTAGCTAACGTTAAGGATTATGGAATTTTGTCGAATCGAAAAATTGATGATTTGTTAGTTGGAGCTAGAATTGAAATTAATATTAAAAAGGAGAATCCGTTAGATTTTACATTATGGAAAAAAACTGATTTAGGTATTCAATTTGATTCTCCATTTGGAAAAGGTAGACCTGGATGGCATACTGAATGTGTTGCAATGATAGATGATGTGTTTGGAGAACAAATTGATATACATGGTGGTGGAAGTGGACTTATGTTTCCTCATCATGAAAACGAAATTGCTCAATCAAAAGTGTTAAATAATCATTCGTTAGCTAAGTATTGGATGCACAATGGTTTTATAAATATTGGAGAAAGTAAGATGAGTAAGAGTGAAGGAGAAGTTGTATTTGTAAAAGATTTAGATGTTAATCCTAACGGATTTAGATTATACACTCTTTCTACTCATTACCGTAGTCCAATTAACTATACAGACGAAGCTTTGGATGTCTATGTTAAAGAATGGGAGAAGATTTTAAGAACATATTCTGCAATCTTCTTGAAACTAGATTTAAATGATAAACTTTATGCTAATGCAAAAATAGAACCTGATTTATTAGTAATCTTTAAGGAATTTTTAACTGCTATGGATAATGACTTTAATACTGCCAACGCAATAACTGCCTTACAGAATTTAAATAAAAAAGCAAATCAGTTATTGAGATCAAAAGTAGAAGATGAAGTATTATTATCGGCTTTAAAGCTCTTTGATGATTTCTTCATAGTTCTTGGATTAAAAACAGATAAGAAACCATTATCTATGGAAGATAAAGAAACGTATAACTTATGGAATAAAGCTCGAGCAGATAAAGATTTTGATAGTGCTGATAAGTATAGACTCCTGTTGCAGGAAAAAGGAATAATTTAATATGACTCAACTGAATGGACTTACTCTTGCATATCTAGGAGATTCAATTTATGAAGTATATATTAGGGAAGCACTATTAGGACGAGGAATTACCAAAGTAGAAAAATTACATAACGAGGCAATAAAATATACAAGTGCTAAAGGCCAAAAAGAAGCATTAGATAAAATTTATAATGTTTTAACCGATTCAGAAATTCAAGTATTTAAAAGAGGAAGAAATGCTAACTCAGATAGAAAACCTAAGAATACTGATTTAGCTACATACAAGCAATCTACTGGATTTGAAGCACTTATCGGATTTTTATATCTAAATAATGAAAAACAACGTTTAGAAGAATTGTTAAAAATTATAATAAAATGAGAACAAATATTGTTCTCATTTTTTATTTATATCAATTCAATTATTCCCTTATTAGCAGAATTTAGTATCTCATTATTTAATTTACCTAGATTTTTTATTGTTTTATCAACATCAATTTTATTTAATCCTGTGCCATCACAAAATGATTTATCGTCAACTGCCATCTTTCCAGCAATCATTCCATTCATTGATGCAAAAGATACTTTATGTGTACATGATAATTTTGCTCCATCACAAACAAATCCCATTGAAGATGATAAGTAGATATTTATAGATTCTTTAATATGCTCTCTTAATCCACTCTTAATAAAGGATGTTACTGCAGCAGCACTACATCCAGTAGCGTGCCCGGTACCACATAATACAGTAACAATATTCATTTCTTGTTTAACATAAACACTTGTAAGGAATGATAAAATTATTACTTTTTTTCGTTCAAGATCATTAAGCTCATAAGCGTCAGATAGAAACATTGGAGTAATTAAAGTTCCGATACCTAAATTACCACTTCCAGCAACACCATAAACAGTATACACCTCTCCAGACATTCTCATTCTAGAAGGAACTGATATATGCATTCTTAAGAAATTAGATAAATCATAAATGCACTCTTTTTGTTCTGCTCTAAGGTGCTCTACTAAATATTCTCCGCCTTCTCTAATGATTTCTATTCTTGCATTTTCATATTGAATCTTAGCTGTTTCAAATAAATAATCTAAACCTTCAAAATCTTCACTCTCAACAAAATCAATAATTTCATCAAAAGTACTAATAGTAAATTTATTTATTCTTTCAAGTAGTTTCTTAGTTTCGTATTCTTCTAATACATCACCATTTAAAACAACCTTTACAACGTTATCATATGAATATTGGATTACTATTGTAACTTCATCACCTTCAGTTGAAGTGATATTTAACTCTTCATATAAAACTGTATGATCAAATTTCTTATATTTGATTTCAACATCAATTTTATCCAATATAGATCCTATCTTTTCAATGTCATCATTTGTGACACTTTCAAAAACACTCAATTGTTTTTTAGGATCTTTAAGTAAAATTCCTAAAGCCAAAGCCTTATCGAGTCCACTCTCTTTTAACCCTGGAATTCCTACGTTTACGCTATTTTTATAAAGCTCTTCACTCATTAATAATTTTACACTTTTGATTTCTTTATTTCTTAAAGTATATGCTCCAATTGAAGCAATATAGCCTACAACACCGATATCTGTACAACCCATTGTTTTTGTAATATTGGTTTTTAATAATTGTGCAACTTGAAATCTATCCAAGATAATCACCTCTTAAAAATCATTATAACTTTAAAACTCTTTCAGAGCAATATTTTTCAGTTTTTTTCAATAGTAATGAATAACTTTATGTGGTAGAATATTAAAAGAAAAAGGAAGTGATCTTATGTCAATTATCATTACAGGTAAAAATACTATTTTAGAAGCTATAAAAGTAGACCATAAAATTTATGAAATTTATATCCAAAATGGGACGAATAGTGAATTGTTATCTTTGGCTACAAAGAAAAATCTTAAAATAAATGAACTTGATAAATTTAATCTAAATAAAATATTGCCTCCAAATAATCAAGGAATTGGAGCACTAGTAGAAGATTACAAATATCAATCTTTAGATACTGCGATTAACGTAGAAAAACATAATAAAGTTTTTATTATGCTTGATTCTATAGAAGATCCACACAATTTAGGTGCGATATTAAGAAGTGCTGATGCATTTAATGTTGATGCAATTATTATTCCTAAAAATAGAAGCGTTAAATTGAATTCAACAGTTGCAAAAGTTTCTACAGGAGCAATAGAACACGTTGATGTTATTGAGGTTACCAACTTAAATCAAACAATCAAAACACTTAAGAATAATGGATTTTGGATTGTTGGAACTGATGCTCAAACCACTCAAACAATACACGATATTGATGTTGACACAAATTTATGTATTGTTATTGGAAACGAAGGCAAGGGGATTAGTAGACTTGTAAAAGAAAATTGTGATTACACTGTTAAGATACCAATGAGCGGACATGTAAACAGCTTAAATGCAAGTGTATCCGCAGCTCTTGTTATTTATGAAATATATCATAAGAAAGGATGATAGTATTTGACTTATCTTGCACACAACGATTACGAAATCATTAACCTGATTAGAGAAGGCAATGATGAAGCGCTAGCGTTAATGTTTGATAAGTACTCTCGTCTAATTTCTAAAAAAATATTTAAATTTAACTTATACTTTGATTATGATGATATGTATCAAGAAGGAATGATGATTTTATATAAATCAATCAAAGCTTTTGATGAGATATACTCAAAATCATTTACTAGGTATTTCGAACAAAATCTTGAGAGAAAATTTATTACTATCTTATCAAAAAGGATAAGAAGGAGAGAAATATTTAAGAATAATGAAAATTATATTTATGAAACAAATCACAATATAAATCAGAACTCAGTTTATTATGATTTGTTAAAAAAAGAAATTGCGAAAATACTAACAAATAGTGAGTATTTAGTATATACTTTAAGAGAGTTAAACAACTTTACCATTAAATATATTCGAGAAAACCATGGTCTAAATGATAAAGAAATTTACAATTCCTTACATAGATCTAAAGTCAAAATTAAAA